>JAAYIY010000052.1 GCA_012523185.1 Clostridiales bacterium | reverse complement strand
GCTGTCGCCGACGTTAACGGCAAAGCCGTCGGAGCAGGAAATCATCAGCGTGAGCAGCGGCGTTATGCCTGCTGTCGTAAAAAACCAAAAGAAGTTGCAAAAAAACGCACCGGCAAGGCAAGCGGCAAACGACAATGCGACAAGCGTAAAAGCCTTGCCGCCCGACGGCTTAACACCGCTTTTTTTTGTCAAACAGAAAGCCGCAAGGCAAAATGCCGCCACAGGCACAACACAGAGGAACACCTTCGCTGTTTCGAGCCGATAAAGCTTAAGGAGGCCGAGAAATTGCAGCCTGTTGCCGTTGGATATGGAGTTGTATATAAACTTGTTAAACAAATAGTTAGACGCAATGCCGAAAACAACGGCGGCAGACGACGCGGCGGCGATGTCACGGAACTTTTTTTTCGCGGCGGTGTCGCTTTCGCGCAGGCTTAACATATATGATAAAATAAAAAGTGATGGCACGGTGCTGAAAAGCGACGGAACGGAAATTGTCAGGCTTATAAAAATGACAGCTGTCACAACGACCTTTGCGAAGTCTTTGAAAAGGGAAAGCACGGCTATGAAAAAAAGAATTGTGGAAACGGCGTGGAGCGCGTAGTCGTAAAAGTCATAATAAAAAAACGGCCGCACACTGACTTCCGCGACAATGAAAACCCAGTCGACCAACAAAAGGATAACCAAAAGCGTCGCGCCGTCGCTTTTGACAATATGCGCGAAACGGGCGACGACGGCGGCAAGGAACAAGACGGCAATAATTTCAAGACACAGGATTAAGACACCTTGGAGCGTGCTTAAACCGGACGACGGCGTCAGCGAGGGACGTAAACCGCGCGGCTCAAACTTGACAATGCTTTCAGACAGCAGTGTTTTCACAACAAGAAACACCGCGCCGTAAAGGAAAGTCTTATTAAAAAAGTGATATTTGGAAGAGCTTTTTGACAATTATCACACCACCTGCTGATATCGGTATCTTTTAAAGCAACCCGACAGCGGTTATAAAATATGCCGCCGACAAATAAAAAGCCTGCCTGTTGGCGGCGAAGAAGTCATAAATTCGGGCGGCCGCCGAAGTCGCGGCATCGTTTCTTTTTGCCAAATAATAAAGGCAAATGCAAATTTGCATCTGAATATTTACATCGAAATGCCTCTCATATTCAAGCGAAATAAGAAGCGGAAACATTGTCAGCACAGGCGAAATGAGGCAGAGAAAAAAGATGAACTTTTGGAACTTGTTTTCAGTGCTTTTGAGAGATTTAAGCCAAAAATAACCGCACGCCGCAAACATCGGGATATATAAAAGCAAAAGGTCAAAAACAAGCTTCCAAAATCTGCTGTCAAAGTTTAAAAAGTTTTCGATTAAATAGCTTATTCCCGGAAACATCGGAACAAAATATTCTACAAATACTGTGTCGACATACCATTGGACGGTTGAGTAAGGATCTCCCGTGTATCTTGAGAGGAAATATTCGCACATCTCCTTGGGGCTGCCGAAGGACAAGTCGTACATAACCGACGTGCCGTAGATTGACACGGCAATTATCAAGCCGTAAGAAAGAAGGCACACGGCGCCGTTTTTAATGCTGTAGCGGCTGTCGTAAAACTTTTGAAGCAGGACGATGGCTATTAAAATCATGCTGTGTAAGGAGTAATATATTGAAATCAATGTGCATAAAAGACAAATGCTCGGAACAAGCCATATCAAGTGTTTACGCTCCGCGAAAAGCACCGCGATTAATGTGAGCGCAATCATCAGCTTGTCTGTGTAAGATGACTCAAAGTACATGGCGAAAGACTGCGGATGAAACACGATAAGAACCAAAAGCATGACAACAAACGCGTATATCTTTCTGTCGCCGTCCGTTTTTTTCAAAACAATGCTGATGCAGACGGAGGCGGAGATTAAAAGCAAAACAGAAAAAGAAAACTGGAGTCCGCTTGCCAAGCCGGGAGTGACGGTGTCCGTAAAAAGCGAAATAACGTGCCCGATAAAACCACGCGTCATAAAACCGTGAGAGTAATTGAACAAGTAATGCATCAGATAATATCCGTTAGGTACGCTGATTCCGTTCATGTTTTTCACGGCAAGTATTATCAGGAGGACTGCGGCGGGAAATATGAAGTATCCGTATCTTTTAAAGAAGTTTCGCAACACCTTCACCTCCGAACGATTATATCACCGGGTATATTGTTTGTCAAGCAAGCGAGCCGTCGGCTATTATTGTATAATTACATAAAATGACTCCTCAAAGCAAGCCGCCGCTGAAGGGGAAACAGTTTTTTAATTGTGGTCGTCTAATGCGTTGTCAACATAAAAGACGGCCGCCGATACAGTCGACGGCCGCGAAGGATGTCGGTTGGATTTGTGCTGCTTTGCGTGTCGGCTGTCAGCTGCCGCCGACGATTTCCGCCAAGGAAGATATGTCAAAATCATCGGCTGTTTTTGCAAAATCATAAAGGCTTTTAAGCATTTTTACCGCTCCGCCGGGCAAATCGCTTTCAGCGTTTACGACTATGACAGGGTCGTGGACGCTAAGGCGCGCGAGAATCCAGCCGTTGATGTTTCCGTCCGCAGAAAGCCTTATTCCCTCGTGGTTATCCGCCGCCTCGACATAGCCGCGCGCGGAAGCGAAATGAGCCCAGCCCTCAATAAACCTTTCGCCCGCGGCTTTAAAGTCGCCTGAATTAATCTTTATCCTGACTTCCATTTCCTGCGCGGGGATTGAAAGGGAGCTTATAATGTCGCGGAGCGTTTTGCCTTCGCTTTTGAGCTTTGCGGCAAGAATGATTATTTTTGTCATGAGGTATGCCCCGTCGTCAAGAAAATAGTTGTCGGCAAACGACGCGTGTCCCGACGTCTCGATTGCAAGGGGGCAGCAAACGCCGCTTTTTACAAGCTCTGTCTGCTTGTTTATGATGTTTTTATATCCGCGCTTAAACCGCAAATGGACGCCGCCGATTGAGGCGATATATTTCGCCAGACCGTCGGAGGTCACGGAATCGGTGACGATTACGGCGCCCGGCTCGTCTTTTAAAGCGATGTATGACGCGACTGCCGCAAGACGATTTCTGTTGATTTCGGTGCCGTCGGCGGCGACACACCCCGCGCGGTCGACATCGGTGTCAAAAATTATGCCAAGGTCTGAGCCGCTGCCGACAGTGGCTTCGGCGGCAAAGCGCATTGCCGTCTTGTCCTCGGGATTAGGAATGTGATTTGGAAATGTGCCGTCAGGCTCAAGGAAAACACTGCCTGAAATATCGGCGCCGAGCGGCTCCAGGACGTCGTTCGCGTAAAATCCACCGGCGCCGTTTCCGGCATCGACGGCAATTTTGAAGCCTGACAGCGGCTTTTCGCAGTCGGCGGAGCTGACGCCGGCGCGTATTATGCCTTTTAAGCGCTCCGCGTAGCTTTTCATATAATCGACTGTTTTGACATTGCCGCCGCCGACAGGCGAAAAGCCGCCCTTTTCCGCCCTTTGCAGGATATCGGATATGTCGGAGCCTTCAAGCCCGCCGTCGGCGGTGAAAAACTTCAGCCCGTTTTTGTCCATGGGATGATGGCTGGCCGTTATCTGGATCGCGCCGTCGCACTTTAAATCAAGAGTCGTCATAAACATGGCGGGCGTGGACGACATACCGCAGTCAAAAACATTTGCTCCGACACCCGCCGCCGCGTTTATAACGGCATTTTTAATCCTCACGGATGAAATCCGCGGGTCATGCCCGACTGACAAGGAAAGCAGGCCTTGACGCCTGCCTGTCTTGATGGACAGCCATTCGGCAAACGCCGCCGCAATCCTGCCGACGACTTCGTCGCTAAGGTAAAGCGGGCCGCCCCCGCAGGCAACGCCAAGACCCCTGATGTCGCTGCCGCTCTTAAGGGCCTTCCAATTTGTGTTCATGTCGAATGCTCCTTTGACACTTTGGCGCGCGTGATGATTATGTTAAACAACGGGAGAAATAAACATGGGAACGACGACAATGCCTATAAGAACCGCAAGAAGCAAGACGTTCCATATGTCGGGCGACACGATTACGGTGCAGACGGCGCTGTGTCCGCTGTCGACGGAGGTCGCCTTGACAGTCGCCAACCCTCCGAAAGACGGTATCTTAAAAAATGAATATTTTTCAGAGAACGGGACAAACCTTGACGCCGTCACATTGCCCTCTGAATCCACTGAAATCAGCTTGCTGCTCGTCTCCCATTTGATTTCGCCGCTTGATGCCCCGGGGGGAGACAAAACCGCGTTTAACTTGACTGTTTTTGATGTCTTGACCTTGACGGGAGAATCAATTGTGATGCCTGTGACAGGCGTGCTGTTGTCGTCTATGGAGCAGACGCCGTAGGACAGGAAGGACATCAGCATAACCGCGATTAAAAGCGCTGAAAGAAACTTTTTCATTTTTATCATCCTTTGTTTAGTGTTTTGGTGACTCTGCTCAAAATATGCTTGTTCACATATTATAACAGCAAATTCACCATGTTTCAAGCACGTTTGTTTAAATTAATTCGTCATTTCACGCTCGGTTTTGCCCGGCTTTGCGGCATGATTATGCTTGACTTCATTTTTTTGCCATGGTATTATTACATATGGATTTATGCGCCCCCATAATCGGCGGAAGGAAGCGGAATTATGCTTAAAAAGATCGTCGCGCCTGTGATTGCCGCGTTATTATGCGCAAACACTTTTGCACCGGGCATTTTCACAGTCCCCGGAAGCCTCACTGTCGAATACATTGACGCCGCGGATTACGGCTATGAAATTGTGTCGGAGGGCACGGAGCTTTTGACAAGACATATAACAGACGGCAGCGGCAACCGTGTCGACTTGTCGTCCGAAGGCGTGTCGAGCGAGCGGACACGGGAGGTTCTTCCTTCAAAATATGATTTAAGGGACACAGGCAGAGTGACGAGCGTCAAGGATCAAGGCATCACCGGCACTTGCTGGGCTTTCGGGGCGCTGGCGGCGTGTGAGTCAAGCCTCATCACAAAGGGGCTTGCCGACGTTAACATCAACCTATCGGAGGATCATCTCATATGGTTCACCGGCAGAAGGGGATGGCGCACAGGCGACGGGATCAGCTTTTCAGTTGAAAAAGACGACAACAGCGCCGTCTATATGTCAGGCGGCTATTGGAACACGCCTGTCGCGACTCTCATAAGCTGGTCGGGCGCGGCTCTTGAGGCGGCTTACCCTTTCAACGGTTACAACATTAAAGCAAACGGCAATCACGCCGAAAGCAAACGGTTCATTTCAGATTTTCACCTACAGGATGTCAATGTCCTGTCGTTGAGCAACGATGCTGTGTCCGAAAGAAGCGAAGACATTAAGAAAGCGATAATAAACGGCGGCGCCGTCACAGTCAACTTCTTTTTCTCCGAAAAACACTTTAACGGCGGCACCGGTGCGTGCTATCAAAATCTGATGAATTCCTCAAACCATGAGGTGTCAATAACGGGGTGGGACGACAACTTCTCAATCTCTCACTTTTCAAGCAACGCGCGTCCGCCCGCGGACGGCGCGTGGCTTTGCAAAAACAGCTGGTCCGGGGATTACGGCGACGGCGGATATATTTGGCTGTCTTATTACGACACATCCATAAGCAAAGTCGTTTCATACAACGTGGAGTCCGCGGACAATTATGACACAGTTTATCAATATGACGGATATATTCCCTGGCTCAACAATTTTGCGTTTGAGGGTTTTAAGACAAGCAAAATGGCAAATGTATTTACGGCGTCAGGCTCCGAAAGCCTTGACGCGGTTGGATTTTACACGACACAGGAGGATGTCTCATACACAGTGGACATATATAAGCCCGCCTCAGGCGCCAGCCCCGAATCAGGGACGCCGCGCGCTTTGGCGGCGGGTACGCTGCCATATTCGGGCTATCACACCATAAAGCTTGACACTGCCGTTGCGCTTTTATACGGCGAAAAGTTTTCAGTCGTCATAACTCTCACGGCAAACAGCACGAGGGCAAAAGAGGTCTTTCTTCCCTTTGAGGGCGAAGTGTGGCAATGGGGCAACAACTCGGACAAGGTCTATTACACAAGCAATCTCGGCGAAAGCTTTTTATATCATCCGTCGGAGAAAAGATGGCTTGACTGCGGCGCCACCGCCGTCAAACAGGGCAAAGGACATTCCCTGCTGAACAACGCGTGCGTTAAAGCTTACACAAGCTACGACGAGGGGAGCGTGCCGCCCGAAAATGTCAAGCTTTTGACAAAAAGCCTCACCGTCAACTATAAATCAAGCTTTAAAATAACAGACGTGTCCGTAACACCTGCGTCCGCCACGAACAAAGGGCTTTTTTGGGGCACTTCCGACATTCATACGGCAGTCGTAGATAACGACGGCAACGTATTCGCCAAAAGCAGAGGAACGGCGACAATCTGCGTTGAAACTGTCGACGGAGCGTATCGCGACACATGCGAAATAAAAGTTAAATATTCCTTTGCCCAATGGCTTATTGTAATATTTTTGTTTGGGTGGCTATGGTATTGACAAATCAAAACAAACAAACAAAATCCCGAAAGATTATTTTCATCTGCACTGGCAACACTTGCCGCAGTCCTATTGCCGACGGGATTTTTAAGGCGATGCTTCGCGAAAGGGGCGTTTGCGGAATAAGCTCCGAAAGTGCCGGGCTCTGCGCCGTCCCCGGTATGCCGGCCGAGAAAAACGCGATTTCGGCGGCCGCCGAGCGCGGCGTCGATATCTCGCGCCACAAGGCGTCGCCCGCCGAGCAAAGCCTGCTCGACGGCGCGGATATTGTCGTCTGCATGACAAACGCCCACGCCGAGGAGCTTAAAAAACGCGTTTCACCGAAAAAAGTCGTCGTCCTCGGCGGCGGCATACCCGACCCTTACGGCGGCGGAATTGAGATATACAGGGAGTGCGTGTCGTCTGTTGAAAAGGGGCTTGCGGCACTCATGGACAATGCCGTTTTTGACGGCGGCGAGTTCAAAAGCTTCACACAGATAGATTCAGAGGACGTCGATATAACGGGCGGTTTTTGGAGGGAGCGGCAGGAGCTTAACAGGGACGTGACCTTGGGCGCCGTGCGCGGGCAATTTGAAGACACCGGGAGATTTGACGCTTTCGGGCTTGCGCGGGCAAAGGACAAGCCGTTTAAACCGCACATATTTTGGGATTCGGACGTTGCGAAATGGCTTGAGTCGGCAGCGCTGATACTTTCAAAAAACAAAGACAAAAAGCTTGAAAAGTTCATAGACGACATAGTTTGCCTGATTGAAAAAAGCCAATGCGGCGACGGCTATTTTAACACATTTTTTACAGCCGAAAATGCGGACAGGCGCTTCAAGGATCGAATGAGCCACGAGCTTTACTGTGCCGGGCATCTCATCGAGGCGGCTGTCGCTTACTTTCGCGCGACAGGCAAACAAAAATTCCTCAACTGCATGAGGAGATACGCGGACTTGATTGAAAAGGTTTTTAAAATTGACGGGCTTGCCGAATTTACGACTCCGGGTCATGAGGAGATAGAGCTTGCGTTAGTGAAGCTTTACCGCTGCACAGGCGAAACAAGATATCTTGAGCTTTCAAAATTTTTCATCGACGCCCGCGGCAATCCGTCAAGCAAAGAGGTTATCAAAGGTGAAAATCGGGCGGAATTGCAGGATCACCTGCCTGTCAGGGAGCAGGCGACGGCGGAGGGTCATTCCGTGCGCGCTTGCTGCCTTTACAGCGGCATGGCGGACATAGCGCGCGAATGCCGTGACACAGAGCTTTCAAACGCCTGCGAAAAGCTGTTTGACAACATCACAAAAAAGAGGATGTATATCACGGGCGGCATAGGCTCGACGCGTGACGGAGAACGGTTCACCGGCGATTATGACCTGCCCAACGACACGGCATACGCCGAGACGTGCGCCGCCATATCGCTTGCGATGTTCGGCGTCAGAATGAGCCTGATAAGCGCCGACTCATCATATGCGGACGTCGTCGAGCGTGTTTTATATAACGGGATGCTATCGGGTGTTTCGCTCGACGGCAAATCATTTTTTTACGAAAACCCGCTTGAAATAAATCTTTCGGACAGAAGCATTCCCGCAAAGGAGAACACGCGGCGCGCGATAACGCGGCGTGCCGAGGTTTTTGACTGCTCATGCTGCCCGCCGAACATCACGCGCTTTATAGCGTCGTTGGGAGGATACATTTACTCTTTCGGCGGCGACACAGTGTTTGTCCACCAATTCATAGACAGCGTGGCCGATTTCGACTTCAACGGGAGAAGAACTGTCGTCAGACAGTCGACAAGATATCCCGACGACGGCGCCGTGGTGTTTGAGGCAAAAGGAGTGAGAGGCAAAAGGCTTGCCGTGAGGATTCCGTCGTGGTGTTCAAATCACTCCTTTGATAAGCAGCCGTCAGACGTCACAAAAGGCTATGCTTACTTTGACATAGACAGCGATAAATTTGAGCTTTCTTACGAGATGGAAATGACGCCGAAATGGTATGAGGCATCGGCAAAGGTTTGGGCTGATGCCGGGAAAGTCGCGCTGGCAAGGGGTCCTGTCGTTTACTGCGTGGAGGGCGTCGACAACGGGCGTGAGCTTTGGACGCTTTATGCCGACATTTTTTCCCCCGTCAAAGAGATTAGGGACGAAAGGCTCAACCTCCTTTGCCTTGACGCCGCGGGTTACAAAAAGGCGGAGTGCTGCTGCCGGCCGTCGCCGCTTTACCGTCCGGTGAGCGGAAACTTTTTGCCGGCAAGGTTAAGGTTTATTCCCTATTACGCTTTTGCCAACAGAGGTGAAACAGATATGGCTGTCTGGGTCGGAAAGCTGTGCTAAGTGAGAAGCTGTTAATTGTTCCAATGGCAAACGAGCATATCGGCGCATTGACGGCGCTCGAAAGAGCTTGCTTTGCCGCGCCGTGGAGCGCCGCGGCGCTTTCCGCGGAGCTGTCAAACGAGCAGGCACATTTTCTTGTCGCTGTTTGCGGCGGCAAGGTCGCCGGATATATCGGGGCGCACGAGATTTGCGGCGAGGGGTATATCACAAATGTCGCCGTATATCCTGAATACAGGAGGCGCGGGATTGCGTCAAGGCTCATCAAATCCGCGGCAGAGGGTGCCGCTGGACGCGGGTGCGCGTTTTTGTCGCTTGAAGTCAGAGCAGGCAATCTGCCCGCTGTTTCGCTTTACGGCAAGCACGGCTTTTGCCCCGCCGGTCTGCGAAAAAGCTTTTACTCGGATCCGGAGGAGGACGCTCTGATTATGACCCTCCGATTTAAGCCGGAAAACACAAATCCCTGAAAACGGAGAATGAAAAATGTCAAGGACTGTTATCGAGGCCGACGGCAAAAACCTCCAGTATTGGAGAGACATATTAAAATACAGAAGTCTTGCCGCAACGCTTGCAAAGCGTGACATCACTGTCCGCTACAAACAGACGTTCATAGGGCTGGGCTGGTCCGTTATAAGCCCTGTCGTCAATATGTTCCTTATGTCATTTGTGTTCGGGCATGTCGCAAAGCTGTCAACCGACGGGCAGGCGCCTTACAGCGTGATGGTTTATGCCGGTCTGATTCCATGGACGCTTTTTTCGCGAAATCTTCAGATAGCGTCGGCGACGTTCCTCACAAGCGCCGGACTTATGAAAAAAGTTTATTTCCCGCGCATAATTGTCCCGCTTGGGACTTCTCTCGCGACATTTATCGACACTTTAATTTCTCTCGGGGTGCTGCTTGTAATAATGCTCACAAGCTTTTTCACAACAGGCTTTGTTCCGTCTCCGAGGATGCTGCTGCTTCCTTTGTTTGCGCTCCTGCCATCAGTTCTGGGGTTTTCAGCGGGGCTTTTTCTATCGCCCTTAAACATCAGGTTCAGAGACTTAAATCAAGCCATCCCGTTTCTCATCAACATAGGTCAATATGTTACGCCCGTAGCATATTCCTTCACTGTGGCGTGCGCGGCGGTGCCTCAAAAGTTCAGATTTATTTATTCGCTTAATCCGGCGGCGGGCGCCATTAACGCTTTCCGCTGGTGCATAATACCGACAAACGAATTCCACTGGCCGTCATTTTTGTCCGCGCTTGTTTTTATAGCGGTTTTCATACCGCTCGGAATTCGCAGCTTCCGCAAGGGCGAAAGAAATTTCGTCGATCTTGTTTAATGGTGAAGATATGGACGACAGAAAAACTGTTTTAAAAATTGAAAATGTCGGCAAAAAATATATGCTGAGGCAAAAAGCCCTTTATCCGGAAAACGGGTCGGGGCTCGACAAGATTAAATATAAGCTAAGCCTTAACAAGACTGTAAGCGAGGATTTCTGGGCGCTGAAGGATATAAATCTCGACATAAAAAAGGGTGAGCGCGTCGGGATAGTCGGGAGAAACGGAGCCGGGAAATCGACTCTTTTAAAGCTCATATCGCGCATAACGGAGCCGACAAAGGGGCGCATAGAATATGAGGGCACAGTTGCCGCCATGCTTGAGATAGGCACGGGCTTCAACCCCGAGCTGACGGGCAGAGAAAATGTCTATCTGAACGGAGCGATTCTCGGAATGTCGCGCGAGGAAATCGACGGCAAATATGATGAGATAGTGGACTTTTCCGAAATCGGCAGATTCATAGACACGCCGGTCAAGAAATATTCAAGCGGCATGATGGTACGCCTTGCTTTTTCTGTCGCGTCAACTTTAAACCCCGACATACTGATTATCGACGAAGTGTTGTCAGTCGGCGACATGCGATTTCGCTCAAAATGCCTTAACAAAATGTCGGAAATCGCAAACGACGGCAAGACCATACTGTGCGTAAGCCACATGATGAACATCATAAGAAACATATGCGACAGGGCGATTGTTCTTGAAGGCGGAGAGCTGATACACGACGGCGACGTCGAGGAAGCGATAAGGCTTTATAACGGAAAAGGCGACGACATGAGGGCGGGACACTATGAATACACAATCAAAAACAGGCAAAAGGGTTACAAGTGCGACAGGCTTGTCATAAAGAGCCTTGACATCACCGACAATGCCGACAGCGTATATATGTGGGACGAGCCCATAAGCTTCACGCTTAACATAGACGCCTTGACGGACGAGGAAGGCATAGGCATGAGGATACGCTTTTTGCGCGACGACGGCGCCCCCGCCGCAACAGCTTTTATAGAGCCGTTCGCCTCTTTTAAAAGCGGCGAAAACAGTAATGTCCGCGTCACAATCAGGAAGCATAATCTTGCGCCCGGCAATTACAGGGGGACGATAACTCTTGTAAAAGGGCGCCCGTATGATATCTTTAATAATTTAGACAGCATAAACGACGCTTTTTTTGTTACGGTGCTAAACGTGGGCGGCGATGAAGGCGGCATGGTCACAGACAACGCCGGCAGGCTTTGGGCGGAGTCGTGGGGAAGATCAAGGATAACGGACGCATGCGCCGAATTGGAATAGGGTGATTTTTTGAACAACTTTTCAATGTATTTTCACGGCGGGAGCGGAAACAGGGGCTGCGAAGCCATAGTGCGCTCGACATCGGCAATGCTAAAAGGCATATACGGCGAAAGCCGCGTTTCGCTTTTCAGCTTCGCTCCGGAACAGGACATAAAGGAGGGCTTGCCCGATATAGACAGAATTATCGGCGTTGAATACAAAAAAGAAGACCTTGTCAGGAGCATAACAATCGCCGACAAAATCAAAATCAAGCTGTATTCATATGTGTCAAACCTCAAGGCGGACGAATATTATTTTTCAATGTTCAACAAGGAGTTGCCGCTGTCGGGCGGCGGGCTTTTTCTCTCGGTCGGCGGCGATAATTACTGTTACGGTGAAAACAGCGTCATGACGGCTTTTAACAAGCGCTTAAAAGTCCTCGGAAAAAAGACGGTGCTTTGGGGATGCTCGCTCGACACAGACGCATTCACGGACTATAACATTGCCGACCTGAAAACTTACGACGCCATTTTCGCGCGTGAAACAGGGACATTAAACTTGCTTGATGAGCATGGTTTCACCAAAAACGTGTTTCTTTTCCCGGACCCTGCCTTTACGCTCGAAGCGGAGCTGCTTCCGCTGCCGGAAGGCTTTGCCGAAAAGGGCATGATAGGCATAAACGCAAGCCCGTTGATATTCAGGTATGAAAGCGAGGAAAGTCCCGGAATAGGCATGAGGGCTTATGAGCGGCTCATAGAATATATTATCGAAAAGACAGATTACGGCGTTGTTCTGATACCTCATGTCTTTTGGCCCACATGCAGCGATATTGAGCCTTTATCGCGTCTTTACGAGAAATATAAGGCGACGGGACGCGTCGTGTTTATTGACAAGGAATTTAACGCATCTCAGCTGAAAGGCTTTATCGCGCGCTGCAAGGCGTTTGTCGGCGCTCGGACACACGCGACAATAGCTGCTTATTCCTCCTGTGTTCCGACGCTTGTGTTGGGTTACAGCATGAAGTCAAAGGGCATCGCGGAGGATATTTTCGGCACAAGCGACGGGCTTGTCGTCCCGATTGGCGAGTTAAGCGATGAAAGCGCCCTTGCGGATCGCCTTTGCGAAATGCTGAAAGATTTTGACACGCACGAAAAAAGGCTGCGGGAGATTATGCCGGAATATAAAGCAAAGGCGGTGGACGCCGCGGCGAAGCTATATGAATCAAGACTTTTGTAAAGCTTCGGAGAAGGCGTTATCACGCGGATTTCACAATGTGTGACACACTTAATGTAAAGGGGATGCTCAAAATGCCAAGGTACAGCAGAGTGCTGCTGAAGCTAAGCGGCGAGGTGCTTGCGGGCAAGCAAAAAAGCGGAATTGATTCCGATGTCGTCAACGCGATAAGCCGCGCGATAAAGGAATGCTCCGAAATAGGCGTTGAAATGGGTGTCGTAGTCGGCGGCGGCAACTTTTGGCGAGGACGCTCAAGCGAGGGCATGGACAGGACGCGCGCGGATCACATGGGGATGCTTGCGACAGTCATGAATTCGCTTGCCCTGGCGGACAGTCTTGAGCGGCACGGCGTCATAGTGCGGGTTCAGACGGCGATAACGATGCAGCAAGTCGCAGAGCCTTACATCCGCAACAGAGCTGTCAGGCACCTTGAAAAGGGCAGAGTCGTTATATTCGGCTGCGGCACGGGAAACCCGTTTTTCACGACAGACACCGCCGCGGCACTGAGAGCTGTCGAAATAGGAGCCGACATCATGCTCAAGGCTTCAAACGTCGACGGCATATACGACAGCGACCCTCACGAAAATCCGGACGCGAAAAGATACGCCGCCGTAAGCTACAACGAGATTTTGGCAAACGACCTTAGAGTGATGGACGGCACCGCCGCGTCGCTTTGCAAGGACAACAAAATGCCTGTGCTTGTGTTCAGCCTTGAAAATCCGTCTAATATTGTCGCCGCAGTCAAGGGTGAAAGCATCGGCACGACAGTCACGCCATAAGCTTTAAACTTAACATAGCCACCATATCATCATAACAAGCAGGAAAGGAATGAGTTTCATCATGGAAAAGACTATGGAAATCGCGGAAGAAAAGATGGGCAAGACAATATCGGTGCTGAAAAACGAGTACGCGTCCATCAGGGCGGGGAGAGCTAACGCCGCTGTTCTTGACAGGATAAGAGTCGATTACTACGGCACGCCCACACCGATAAACCAGATGGCGGCAATTTCTGTCGCCGAGGCGAGGATACTTAATATCCAGCCTTGGGACACAACGACGCTCCAGTCCATCGAAAAGGCAATACAGCAGTCGGATCTCGGTATAAACCCGCAAAACGACGGGCGCATAATCAGGCTTGTGTTCCCGCAGCTGACAGAAGAAAAGCGCAAGGAGCTTGCAAAGGATGTCCGCAAAAAGGCGGAGGAAGCAAAGATAGCCATCCGCTCCGTGCGCAGAGACGGCATCGACAAGATGAAAAAGATGGAGAAGTCCTCGGAGATAACGGAGGACGACCTCAAGGTGGGCGAAAAAGACTTTCAGGATTTGACAGACAAATATGTTAAGGAAGTTGACGATGTCGCGGCCGCCAAAGAAAAAGAAATCATGGAGATATGATATGACAGACGCCGAAAAACTCCCGTCGCATGTAGGGATAATTATGGACGGCAACGGACGCTGGGCAAGGCAAAAGGGTCTTGAGAGAAGCGAGGGGCACAAGCAGGGAGCGGAAGTGTTTCGCGATATCTGCACACACGCCGCCGACATCGGAATAAAATATGTCACCTTTTATGCTTTCTCGACAGAGAACTGGAAGCGCCCTCAAGCGGAAGTGTCGTCAATAATGGACATTTTCAGGACATTTTTGAAAGAGGCGGAGGATCGGCAGCAGGAAAACGAGGAGCGAGGGCTGCGTTTCCGGTTTATAGGGGACATAGGGGGGATACCGGAGGACATAGCCGTCAGAGTGAATGCTCTTGAGGAGCGATCGTCGGACAAGACAAAGACGACAGTAAACCTTGCCGTCAATTATGGCGGCAGAGACGAGATTGTACGCGCCGTTCGGCGCATAGCCGAAATGGTTAAAAAGGGCGAGGCGGAGCCGTCGGATATAGATGGGGCAATGATTTCCGGCGGCCTTTTCACGGCGGGTCAGCCGGACGCCGACCTCATAATCCGCCCGAGCGGTGAGCAGAGGCTGTCAAACTTTTTGATTTGGCAGTCGGCATATGCCGAGTTTTGGTATTCCGATGTCTTGTGGCCGGATTTTACAAAAGACGATTTTGACAAGGCGCTTGAGGCATACGCCGCGCGCTCCCGCCGCTTCGGCGGAATTTAAAGCAATTGTGAGATTGAGATAATGAAAGGTGGAGGGCCTGCCGAAGGCCTGTGTGAGATTATATGAAGACCAAAGTAATGACCGGTATCGCGGCGTCATTGTTAGGGATAACAGTGCTAATCCTTCAATTCACGCCGGTAATGGGCATTTTTGTCGCCTTATTTTCGGTTTTGTCGGTCTATGAGATACTAAGGACGGCGCAAGTCAAGAACAAGCCGATGTTTGTCGTCTGCTGCATTGTCGCCGCCGCGATTCCGCCCGCTGTGGAATACAAAATCTTTGACCGATATCCGCTTCCCATTTACACCCTTTTGTTCGCATATGTGTTTATTCTTTTTGCACTGATGCTGGCACAATACGAAAAGACGCGATTTGAGCATACGGCGATATCATTTTTTGTTTCAACAATGATTCCGTGCAGCATGTCGTCGCTCATGCTCATTCGCGATATGTACAAAGTCACGGACTTCGACCCATACACAAAGACAAATTGCGTGTTTCTTGTGCTTTTTGCCTTGATGTGCGCGTGGATAACGGACACAGCTGCCTTTTTCTTCGGGAGGAAGTTCGGCCGTCACAAAATGGCTCCGAACATAAGCCCCAAAAAAAGCTGGGAGGGAGCAATCGGCGGCATTGTCGGCAACACAGCCGTTTCGCTTATCGTGTGGGCGTGCTTTCAGTTTGCCGCAAAAAAAGGACTTGTGACAGCTTTGTTTATGCCCGCGTGGGCAGTGGCGGCGGCGTCTGTGGTATTGTCCGTGGCGGCGATGCTCGGTGATCTTTCGGCGTCTGCCGTAAAGCGAAACTACGGCGTAAAGGATTTCGGCACAATCATGGGCATGGGCAACGGCGGAGCAATGGACAGGTTCGACAGCGCGCTGTTTGCCATTCCCGCCACATACGGAATCATATTGCTTTATGAGAGCATCAGATAATAAAAACGGACGTTGGTGTTTATAATATGCCGAGGCTTACAGTCTTGGGATCGACAGGCTCAATCGGAAAGCAGGCGCTTGATGTCGCAAAGCTTCGCGGAATCGAAATATTCGCTCTGACCGCCAACTCCGGAGTTGACGCCATCGAAAAACAAATAAGAGAACACAAGCCGCGGCTTGCGGCTTTGGCGGACTGTAAAAAAGCGGCGGAGCTGAAAATCAGAGTCGCCGACACCGGCACAAGGGTTTTGTCCGGCGAGGACGGCGTTTGCGAATGCGCCGGCTCCGGTGCCGACACTGTTCTTAACAGCATTGTCGGCATGGCGGGGCTTCGCCCCACTCTTGCAGCCATTGACGCAGGCTCTGAAATCGCGCTTGCGAACAAAGAGGCGCTCGTCGCGGGGGGCGAACTTGTCACGGGCGCGGCGCGCAGGAAGGGTGTGCGCATTCTTCCCGTGGACAGCGAGCATTCGGCTGTGTTTCAGTCGCTGCAAGGCTGCTCGGCGGCCGCCGAGATAAAAAGGATTATCCTCACGGCTTCGGGGGGACCGTTTTTCGGCATGAAAAAGGAGGAGCTGTCAAAGGTCACTCTTGCCGACGCGTTAAAGCATCCGAACTGGAGCATGGGCGCAAAAATATCAGTCGATTCGGCTACCATGATGAACAAGGGTCTTGAGCTTATCGAAGCTGTTCGGCTTTTTGACGTGCCGCCCTCACAAGTTGACATACTTATTCACAGACAGAGCGTTGTGCATTCGCTTGTCGAATACAGCGACAATTCCGTCATAGCCCAGCTCGGCGTTCCAGACATGAGGATCCCCATACAATACGCCTTGACATATCCTCACAGATATCCTTCGCCGGTGCGCCAATTAAAGCTTGAGGAATGGGGAAAGCTAACCTTTGAGTCTCCCGATTACGACACGTTTCCCTGCATCAACATATGCCGCGCCGCAATCGAAAAAGGCGGACTTTTTCCGGCGGCTGTCAATTCGGCAAACGAGGCGGCAAACGAGCTTTTCAGGCAGGGCAAAATCGGATTTTCAGATATTCCGATGATTGTGGGCGAGGAGGCGGAGCGGGCGCCGAACACTGACGCCTTTACGCTTGAAGATATTCTCCTGCTTGACAGGCTCATAAGAAGCCGTATAAAAAATAAGGTGGTTCGATGATGTCAGATTTTCTTTCAACTGTTTTCGCAGCTTGGAGCAAGGCGTGGCCGATACTTTTTGCCGTGTTGTTTTTCGGTCTGATAATCCTTTCTCACGAGCTTGGACACTTTTTTTTCGCGAAGCTTTTCAATGTAAAGGTGAACAAATTCGCGATTGGGATGGGTCCGCCGATTCTCAAAAAGAAAAGGGGCGAAACAGAATACTCCCTGCGAATTTTCCCGATAGGCGGCTATGTTATCATGGAGGGGGAGGATGAGGAAAGCTTTGACGAACGCTCTTTCGACAACGCGAAGGTGTGGAAAAGGATGATAATAATAGCCGCCGGGGCTGTTGTCAACCTTGTTTTGGCTTTGTTTATTGTCATGTTTATGCTTAGTCAGGAAAGCTTGATAGGCACGCCGCAGATAAACAGGTTTTTTGAAAACTCGACGACACAGCAGTCGGGTCTTGAAAAAGACGACGTCATAAAGATGATAAACGGCAGAAATGTTTATTCGGAATATGACTTGAGCTTTCTGCTTTCGCGCGATAAGGACGGCTTGGTGGACTTTGTCGTCGAGCGGGACGGTCAAAAGATAGCCGTTAATAACGTCCGTTTTGAAATGCGCGAAAACAGCGGCGGCGGCGAGTCAATGGTTCTTGACTTTATTATTGTCGGAGTGGAGCCGACGTTCCTGTCAGTCATAAAATATTCGGCGCTTGAAGCCGTATCATTTGCGCGGATAGTTTGGATAAGCTTGTTTGACCTTGTGACGGGGCAATACGGCTTCAAGGATCTTTCCGGCCCCATCGGCACAGTCAGCTATATAGCGCAGGTGACACAGCAGACAGTGCAGACGACAGACCTCACGCCGATTTTAACAATGCTGACGCTTGTTTCCGTAAACATCGGCGTTTTCAACCTTCTGCCGATTCCGGCACTTGACGGAGGAAAGCTTTTTTTCCTGTTCATCGAGCTTATAAGGCGAAAAAAGATAAATCCAAAATACGAGAGCCTTATACACGCCGCGGGATTTATGCTGCTCATAGGCATGATGGCCGCCGTTTCGCTTTCCGATATAATAAAGCTTGTCAGGGGTGATTTGGCTTGATAGCAAGAAGAAAAAGCCGCCCCGTAAAAGTCGGAAACATAACGATTGGCGGCGGCGCTCCGGTCACTGTCCAGTCGATGCTAAGCAAAAGGGCGGACGATATATCCGGCAGCGTAGAGCAGGCAAGGGAGCTTGAGGCGGCGGGGTGCGATATCATTCGAGCCGCCGTGCCCGACATCAAGTCGGCGCGGCTCATAGAGGCGCTGAAGCAAGGCGTCGGAATGCCTGTCGTCGCGGATATTCACTTTGATTACAAAATCGCTCTTGAGTGTGCGGCGGCGGGCGCGGATAAGATAAGGATAAACCCCGGCAACATCGGCTCTGCGGAAAGAGTAAAGAAAGTCGCGCGCGCCTGCGCCGAAAGGGACATCTCAATCAGGATAGGCGTCAACTCAGGCTCTGTGGAAAGAGAGCTGCTTGCAAAATTCGGCGGCGCAACTCCGCAGGCAATGGCGGAAAGCGCCGTTAACCATATCCGACTGCTTGAAAAGTTTGATTTCAGCGATATTGTCGTTTCAATAAAATCATCAGATGTGAAGAATACCATCGAGGCTTATGAGCTTGTGTCGCAAATGTGCGGCTGCCCGCTTCATCTCGGCGTTACGGAGGCGGGTACATACAGGATGGGTATTGTCAAGTCAAGCATAGGAATAGGCGCTCTGCTTGCAAAGGGAATCGGCGACACAATCCGTGTTTCATTGACTGACGACCCGATAAAGGAGGTTCGCGCCGGTGCAGACATACTTAAGGCGCTCGACCTTGCGGGCGGCTCCCCGCGGATTGTTTCCTGCCCAACCTGCGGGCGCACAAATATCGGGATGATACCTCTTGCCCGCGAGATTGAAAAACGTCTTGAGGGCTGCAAAAAATCTATTACAGTGGCTGTGATGGGCTGTGCTGTGAACGGCCCCGGCGAGGCGTCCGCCGCCGATGTGGGCATAGCGGGAGGCGACGGCTGCGCGGTGTTGTTCCGAAAGGGAGTAATTGTGCGCAAAGTGCCTGAAAACATGATTGTCGACGAGCTTATGAAGGAAATCGACAGCTTATAAAAAGGGATGGTATAAAATGAAGCTGCTTGTGCTTGACGGCAACAGCATAATAAACCGCGCGTTTTACGGAATCAAGCTTCTCACGACAAAGGACGGGCGATTTACAAACGGCATTTACGGCTTTTTAAATGTCATGCTCAAGCTATGCGACGAATTCAAGCCCGACGGTGTGGCGGCGGCGTTTGACTTAAAGGGACCCACATTCCGCCACGGTATTTACGGCGATTACAAGGCCGGAAGAAAGCCCATGCCCGACGAGCTTGCGGGTCAGATTCCTGTTTTAAAGGAGCTGTTGTCGGCGCTCGGTCACACGGTCGTCGAGTGCGAGGGATACGAGGCGGACGACATACTCGGCACGCTGTCAAGGCTCTGCTCCGAAAATGACGAGTGGGAGTGCGTAATCGCGACGGGCGACAGGGACAGCCTCCAGCTTGTCGGCGGTGAAACCGAAGTGATGCTTGCCGCGACAAAAATGGGCAGACCGGTCACGACACATTACACGCCTGAAAAAATATTTGAGGAATACGGTGTGGAGCCAAAGCTGCTGATAGACATAAAGGCGCTCATGGGCGACAGCTCCGACAATATTCCCGGCGTCGCCGGAATCGGCAAAAAGACGGCGTCCGATCTTGTTTCAAGGTTTGGCGGAATAGACGAAATTTACGGCGGGCTTGACGAGCTTGACATAAAGCAGGGCGTAAGGGACAAGCTGTCGGCGGGCAGGGAAAGCGCCTTTTTGAGCAGAACGCTCGGGACAATAAACTGCGCGGCGCCGATTGAAACAGACCTTGGAAAATACGCTTCGTCACCTCCCGACGTCTTTGCCGTAACAAGCCTTCTGACAGACCTTGAGATGTTCGGGATGCTCAAAAGGCTTAATCTGAAAGCGGCGGAACCGGCAAAAGAAACACCGCGCACAAAAGCACAAACGCCTGTAAAGACGTCGGAGAGGACGGACACGGACGCCCTCCTCGGCGAGCTGCGCATGGCGGGCAAGGCTTATTTTACGAGCGGCTATGACGGCGGATTTTTAACAGAGATGCGGTTTTTCAACGGCGAGGCTGTAAGCCTTGCGACTTGCGGCACCTTGTCTTTTCCGTCTTTTGTCCGAGATTTTTCAGAGGACGATAAAATAAAAAAGTTTACGTTTGACTGCAAGCCGCTTTACGCCTACGCCCACAGAAACGGGACAGACGTCCGCGCCGTCGCGATGGATATGACGCTTGCGGGCTATGTCCTCAACCCGTCGTCGGGCAGTTATCAGCCCGATCGCCTGGCGCAGGAATACGGCGCTTCAATCAGCGCGGCGGACGAGCCTGAGTCGGAGGCTGTCCTTTCGCTGCCGGAGCTTTGCGACAAGGCTGCGGAAATGATAGCGGAAAACGGTCAGAACGACTTGCTTTACAAGATTGAGATTCCGCTTGCAAGGGTTCTGGCGTCAATGGAAAACGCAGGGTTTGAAGTTGACGAGGACGGCATTGTGGCGTTCGGCAATCGGCTTGACGCGACAATAAACGGCTTGACGGCGGAGATTTTTGATGAGATAGGCTTTGAGTTTAACCTTAATTCCCCAAAGCAGCTTGGTGAAGCGCTGTTTGATAAAATGGGAATACCGGCGCGGAAAAAGACTAAAAACGGCTATTCGACAAGTGCCGATGTGCTTGAGGGACTGGAGCGTGAATTTCCTGTCGTCGAAAAGATTCTTCAATACCGCACCCTCGCAAAATTAAAATCGACATATTGCGACGGACTTTTAAAAGTTATTTCGTCCGACGGCAGGATACACTCGACTCTTAACCAGACAGAAACAAGGACGGGCAGGATATCATCCGCCGACCCAAACCTCCAAAACATCCCGGTGCGCTCCGAGCTTGGGCGTGAGATGCGCAAGTTTTTTAAAGCGCGCGACGGTCATGTGCTTGTCGACGCCGACTATTCGCAAATCGAGCTGCGTGTCCTGGCGCACATATCGGGCGACGAAACAATGATAAAAGCGTTTAACGACGGCGACGACGTACATGCGATAACGGCGTCGCAGGTCTTTAACATGCCGCTCGACATGGTGACGCCGCTCATGAGAAGCAGGGCAAAGGCCGTTAATTTCGGCATAGTTTACGGCATCGGCGCGTTTTCGCTTGCAAAGGATATCGGCGTCACGCGCGCCGAGGCGGACAGATACATTAAGGAATACCTGCGCCACTATTCAGGCGTTGACAGATATATGCAAAATGTCGTCGCCCGCGCGAAGGAAACCGGATATGCCGAAACAATGTTCGCGCGCAGGCGCTACCTCCCGGAGCTTGGCTCGTCAAACGGAAACATGAGGGCGTTCGGAGAGAGAGTGGCGCGGAATATGCCGATTCAGGGCACCGCCGCCGACATTATAAAAATTGCGATGATACGCGTGCATGAAAGGCTTGCGGCGGAGGGGATGGGCTCAAGGCTGATAATGCAGGTTCATGACGAGCTGATAGTCGAGGCGCCGGAGAGCGAGGCGGAAAAGGCGGCCGAGATATTAAAGCACGAGATGGAAAACGCCGCCGAGCTGAGCGTCAGGCTTGAGGCAGACGTGCATATCGGCAAGACATGGTATGACGCGAAATAGAAACCTTAAACAATTTCTTGAGTGCGGGTTTATGACCGCCGTAAAACGGTGATATATTTGAAAATCGGAAACATAGAAATCAAAGGAAAGGCGGCACTGGCTCCTATGGCGGGCGCCGCCGACAGAGCTTTCAGAGAGATTTGTGTCGGATACGGAGCGTCATATGTCGTCGGTGAAATGGCAAGCTCAAAAGGGATCAGCATGAACGACAAAAAGTCGTCGCGGCTTTTATTTATTTCCGCGGACGAGCGCCCCGCCGCCGTTCAGATTTTCGGGCGCGAGCCTGAAACAATGGCGTCGGCGGCAGCGGCAGCCATGAAATATGAGCCGGACATAATTGACATCAACATGGGATGCCCCGCGCCTAAGGTTGCGGAAAACGGCGGCGGCTGCGCATTGATGAAGGATCCGCTCCTTGCTCAAAAGATAACGCGTGCGTGCGTCAAAGCCGTGCCGGTGCCCGTTACGGTCAAGATGCGCGCGGGGTGGGAGAGCGGCGACCACGATGCCGTTGAGCTGGCTGTCAGGTGTGAGGACGCGGGCGCGGCGGCAGTCGCCGTTCACGGCAGGACACGGGTGCAGATGTATTCGCCGCCTGTCGACAAAGACATAATAAGGCGCGTAAAGGAAAGCGTTTCCATACCCGTTATCGGAAACGGAGACATAACAGACGGAAAAAGCGCGGCACAGATGTTGAGCGAAACAGGCTGCGACATGATAATGATCGGGCGCGGCGCTTTGGGCAGACCGTGGGTTTTCAGCCTTATAAACACATACCTTGACAAGGGCGTTTTTTTGCCTGAGCCGTCTGTTGAGGAGCGCATGGAGGTTATGCTCCGCCACATTGAAAAGCTGTGCGAATACAAGGGCGAACACATCGGGATAAGAGAAGCAAGAAAGCACGCCGGATGGTATATAAAAGGAGTCCGCGGCGCCGCCGCGTTCCGTGCCGAAATCGGCGCCGTGTCATCAATGGATCATCTTCGCCGCCTTGCGGACAAGGTGGCGGAGTCCGAGTGTGGACAATGACTTTGAGCCGCTGTCCGCCCGATTGCAGGCTTTGTCTGTAATCGGGGCTTTTTAAATTTCGGGCGCTGATTAAAGCGGCGGCGTGCGCTGAAATTTGCAGATAAAAGCAGTTGAAATTATTCGTTGGGCTATTGTGCTTTGACGATTGATATGTTATCATGATTATTGCTTAAGTATATCGAAAGGGTGATGATGTGAAAACTGTAAAACCGCGCGTGCTTTTTGATATGATCGGACAGCTTGAGCGATACAGCGAGCTGATGTCACATGAAATTCCGGAGTGGCAAACATACGACGGGCAATATTTAGGAAACGGCAAATTTGAGTTTTACGAGGATACGGCGGAAACAAAGCGAATCGGGGACTTTTGGACAGCCCGATATGACTGTGCAAGGAAGTTTTTTTCGACAGTAAAGCTCCCGCCCGAATTTAAGGGGCAAAGCATACGCCTGCGTATAGATTTCGGCGGCGAGATACTTGTCAGGATAAACGGGGAAATAGTCGGCTCCGCCAACTCGAGGGTGAGCAGCGGCTGGAACGAACGTGACATAATCATCATCCATCCGTCGCCCGAGACAAATCTTGATGAAACGATTTCGATTGAGCTTGAGGCATGTGTTGATTCATTCGGCTTTTGTGACGCGGCGATGGACGGGGCAAAGGAAGTCGACTGCAAAATGTCACGTGCTGATTTTTTCGTCGTCGACGAGGTCTGTCACAAATATTTTCTTGACGTGTCAGCCGTTTGGGACGCGCTGCCAGAGATACGCGACGAATTTATCAAGGAAAAGGTTTATGCCGCGCTTGACGATTCGCTCCACATGGTCGACTTTGATTTTGACGAAGCGCGCGTTCGTGCCTCAATAGCGGAGGCTTCCGAGTTTTTGGAGAGCGAGCTTTCAAAGATTTCGCACACTCCGCAGGCGGAAGTCATAATGGAAGGTCACAGCCACATCGATATTGCGTGGCTTTGGCGAGTTCAGGAGAGTGAGCGCAAGGCGGCGCGCACATTTTCAAACAATCTTGCGCTGATGGATATTTACCCGCAGTTTACATTCGCGCAAAGCCAGGCGATACTTTACGACATGACAAAAAGGCTATATCCGGAGCTTTATGAGCGCATACGCGAAAAGGTGCGCAACGGTCAATGGGGCGTAGTGGGCAATGTCTGGGTCGAAGCGGACACAAACATCGCCTCCGGCGAAGCGATGATAAGGCAGCTCCTTTACGGCAGGGAGTTTTTCAAAAAGGAGTTCGGCGTCACATCCGACACATATTGGCTGCCCGATTGCTTTGGCTTTTCATGGGCACTGCCGCAGATAATCAAGCGCAGCGGGATGAAATATTTTATCACGGCAAAGCTTTCGAGCCAGGACACAAACAGATTCCCGCACACGATTTTCAGGTGGAGGGGATCCGACGGCTCGGAGGTTATAGCCCACAATCAGAGAACCCACTACCAGGGCGAATACACACCAAAGCAGATATACGACGCGGCATACACAAACGACCAAAAAGATGTCGCCGGCACATCTTTCAGCATGTACGGCTACGGCGACGGCGGAGGCGGCTGCACATACAAGATGGTCGAAAACGGCATAAGGCTTCAAAACTTTCCGGGACTGCCGAAAACAAAGATGGGTCATCCCGACGAATTTTTTGAAAAGGCCGCTGAAGCCGCCGACAGGCTGCCTGTATATAACGACGAATTATATTATGAAAACCACAGAGGCACATACACGAGCCAGGCATTTGTCAAAAAAGGCAACAGGCGCGGCGAGCTTCTTATGGCGCGTGTCGAGATGGCGTCAATTTTTTCAGGCGCCGTTTACGACATGGAAAAGGTTGAGGAGCTTTGGAAATTGCTGCTGAAAAATCAGTTTCACGACATCCTGCCCGGAACATCGATACACGAGGCGACGGAGGACTGCCGCCCCGACTATGAAAGACTTCTCGGAGAGGGCGGCGCTTTGAGGGACGCGGCGTTGTCGTCGATTAACGAGACAATAGGCGTGCCTTCGGACGGTGTCGTCGTCTGGAACCTCACGAGCCGCCCCATAAAATCTCCCGCGTCGGCCAAGGTGTCGTCGGTGGATGCTTCGTTTGAAGGCATACCTTCGGCGGTATATAATGAAGGCGGCGAAACCCGCATATCCTTCATTGCGGAGGTTCCGGCGATGGGATATAAGTTTATTCCTTTCAGCAAAAAGGCAAGCGGGATGCCGCTTGTCACGGCAAGCAAAAGACTTCTTGAAAACGAAATACTAAGAGTCGAGCTTGACGAAAACGGCTTGCTCACATCTGTTTACGACAAGGAAAACGGCAGGGAAACGCTGTCGGGAAAAGGAAACGCGCTGACTGTCTTTATTGACAAGTGCGTGCATGAAACAGCGTGGAACCTTGAGCTGAATTACAACAAAAAATCATGGGCGCTTGACAAAGCGGAGAGCGTCGAGGTTTTGGAGCAAAGCGAGCTGCGCGGTGTGATAAGAGTCGTCCGCAGCTTCAACAAGTCAAAAATCACGCAGGACATCGTCCTTTATGCAGGCGGCAGGCGCGTCGATTTTGAAACAGTCGTCGATTGGGGCGAGCGCGACAAGGTGCTTAAGGCGGCGTTTGAAGTAAACGTGCTTAACACAATGGCATCGTTTGAGATAGCTCACGGCGCGATAAAACGCCCGACCCACCGCAACAATTCTTACGACGCGGCGAAATTTGAGCAGTGCGCTCATAAATGGGCCGACATATCAGAGGGCGATTACGGCGTCAGCATCTTAAACGACTGCAAATACGGCTATGACATTAAGGACAGCACGATGAGGATAACCTTAATGCGCGCGCCGACATGTCCCGACAGATTGGGCGATCTCGGCGTGAACTCATTCGTTTACAGCTTTTACCCGCACACCGGTTCTTGGCAGTGCGCAGGCACTGTCGAGGAGGCGGCGGCGCTCAATGTCCCGCCGCAGGCGTTCGAGGTTGCGAAGAAGGAAGGCGCCCTGCCGCAAACCATGTCGTTCATATCATGCGACCGCGACGATATAGTCATAGACGCAGTCAAGCAGGCACAGGACGGGAGAGGTATAATCCTTCGCCTTTATGAGGCAAAGCAGCGCAGGGGCAAGGCGACAATCACATCAAAGCTTCAGTTTTCAAACGTGACGGAATGCAACCTCATGGAGGAGGACGAGCGCGCGGTGCCGTCGGAGCGCGGCAGCTTTTCATTTGAAATAAAGCCGTTTGAAGTTAAGACCTTCAGGCTTTTTAATTAAGGAAGGGAACTAAGATGAAAAACAAATCATTTAAAATCATTTCGATCATCATGAGCCTTTGCATCATTTTCTCCGCGGTGACGGTTGTCCCGGCAGCGGCGGCGGGGGCGGGCGAAAGCGTTTCTTCGGACAGCTTAAAGGTTAAGCTGGTGGGAGAATTTTTCGCCGCTTTGACAAGAGGCGTTGACAAATTTGTCAACGGCATTTTAAAGGTGATAGCCGCCGTGATGCCGCAGTCGTCCGGCTGCACAAAGCTCGGCGACTATGAAAGCAAAAACTTCTTCAGCGGCAGCAAAAACTTTCTTGACGAGGCGCCCAAAAGCGCGCAGTGGAGTCTCGGCTATGGTCAGCGCGTCCTGACACCCGAAGACTTGCTCGACAGACCGTACTATATGGGCGGTTTTGACGTCGCCAACGTAATTACCGGCAAACACGACGACATAAAGGTTCGCTGCGTTTGTATCGACGACGGGACAAGAAGGGGCAAGGTAATTTTTGCCGTAATCGACGCGGTAGGGCTTTCAAACAAAGATGTGCGCGGCATCCGCGAGACTTTTATCGAGGCTGTCGGCGGCGCGGATGATTTCGCGGCCGTAAACATAAGCGTGACGCACACGCACAGCGGCATTGACACACAGGGGATATGGGCGGTGTTCGGAGTTTACTCTCAGGACAAGTCAAACATCTTAAAATCATTGTTCCCGATTTTCAACAAGGGCGAGCCTGTGTCGGGCGTTGACAAAACATTTATGCAAAGAGTATACACACTCTCTGCCGAGGCGATGATTGACGCGTGCGATTCAATGACGCCGGGAGAGATGTATTACGCCGAAAAGGACGCGGGGAAATAT
This sequence comes from Clostridiales bacterium, assembly GCA_012523185.1. Taxonomy (GTDB): domain Bacteria; phylum Bacillota; class Clostridia; order Oscillospirales; family Acutalibacteraceae; genus UBA1425. The sequence goes on along the minus strand of JAAYIY010000052.1, from coordinate 18,979 downwards.
TTCAAGGTGAGGAAGGACCCGAGCAATTTTATTAAGGAGATTTCACGCTTTCGCTTTGAGCCGAATGTAAACAACGACGACGACGAAAGCAATGACGTCGCCCCGACAATAATAGCGAACTTCGGCTGTCACCCTGAGACAGTCGGTTACGGCGGCAGCATAATGTCGGCGGACTTCATCCCTTATATGGAGCAGGTTATGAACGAAGCCGGATATAACTTTCTTTTCATCCAAGGGGCGATAGGCGCCATGATAACCTCAAGCAGAGGCCCGTCAAACGATGGACTTAAGCTCCAGCGCTACCAGGAAGCGATTCGGCAGGGCGAGGAGTTGGCATATTTTGTCCTCGGCATGACATACGACGAGCAGGAGTGCAAAGACCTTGTCGTCGACCATGAAAGAGAAGCGGCGGACTTGGCGGCGCTCGGCGACAACGCCTCGGCTTATACGCCGTGGTATGAGGATTGGACGGCGGTCAAGGAGCAAAGAATCGATCCCTTTATCAACATTGCCATCGAGGAAGTAATTATCAAGATAGACAACCCGATTCTCAAGATCATCGGCAAGCTGGGCGTGACAAGCAACGACCTTTTAAAGGACGATAGGGGGACATTTTACACCGCGATTGAGATAGGCTATATCGAGTTCGGAAAAAACATCAAGGTTCTCATGAGCCCGGGCGAGACAAACCCCGATTTTGTTAACGGCGGCATATCAATGAGCGCGGAGACATCGACGCACAGGAAGGATTTCCAATATGCTCCGCTCAAAGAGCTTAGCCAATATTTCGGCGAGGACGACCATATTCTTGTTTTCGACGAGATGAACGACGCGGCAGGATATATAAACCCCGACAACGACTATGCGCTGATAGTTTTAAGATACACGGCGGAGGGTGTCGGCATGAACACTAACGCGCTGCTGTTTTCGTTCGCAAAGAACATAGGCTCGACACTTATCGGCACATTTCTTGAAATCATAGAGGCACACAAATAAAAAAGCCGGCGAATTGCCGACGTTATAAAATTAAGAATCAAACTTTAAGGGCCGTCAGTTGTCTTTGGCTTAAGGCGCAAAGAATGCTGGCGGCCCGGCTAAGATAATGGAGGGCAAAGCTTTATGAAAATCAAACCCCTTAAAATGCCGCTTTGGGACAAACCCCCGGGGAAATGTGAAGAAATTCCGCAAATCACATATTACGGCGCGGCTCTCAAAAGGACAGACGCGGCTGTTGTGATTTTCCCCGGCGGAGGATACGGCGGAAGGTCGTCGCATGAGGGCGAGGGATATGCAGAATTTTTAAACGCCGACGGCATCGACGCCTTTGTTGTGGATTACAGGGTAAGCCCGCACCGATTTCCGCTTGAGCTTCTTGACGCGCGGAGGGCGGTAAGGTTTGTGCGGCATAACGCGGAGCGGTTCGGGATTGACCGCGAAAAGATAATCGCCATGGGCTCGTCCGCCGGAGGGCATCTTGCCGCCATGCTTTGCACATATAAAAAGCCTGTTAATTTTGAGGGCGCGGACAGAATTGACGCGCAGGAGTTTTTGCCGAACGCGCAGGCGCTTTGCTACCCCGTCATTTGTTCGCCGAGCGGCGACAAAGTGGCGCATGTCGGGAGCTATGAAAACCTGCTCGGCAGCGAAAATATGTCGTTTGCCGACAATGTAAGCCCCGAAAAAAATGTCCGCCCGTCAACACCGGCGGCATTTATATGGCACACTTCAGAGGACGCCGCCGTAAGCGTGATAAACAGCTACAGATACGCGTCTGCCCTCAAGGAGAACGGAGTCGCGGTTGAGATGCACATATTCCCCTTCGGCAGGCACGGGCTCGGAGCCGCGCCTGACTTCCCGCATGTGGCGCAGTGGACGGGGCTGATGATAAACTGGATGGCTTATATGAAATTTATGTGACAAGCCGATTTTTGCGGGCAAGATGTGTTTCGGACGCCGTGTCAGTCGGCAAGAAAGCTGCTGTCATAAATTTTTACATACGCGGGCAGGCGCGATTGTGCAAGTGCTTCCGAAAGCTTTTCCTTAGGGACGCCTTCGCGCAGGACAATTTGCACAAACCCGCCGCCGCCCGCTCCGCAGAGCATTCTCCCGCACGCCAAATCGTCGGCGGCTTTAAATATGCCGTCGATATTTGCCGTGATAAGTGAGGGCGAAAGCTTTGCGCAAAAGTCGAGCTGCTCGTCCAAAAGGCTGCCGAACCTGTCCGTGTTTCCTTCAATGAGCGCTTCACAGAACGCGTCCGCGCGCTCTGATTTTCTTTTAATAATGTTGCCGTAACTGTCGGGGGACATGATGAAGCGACCCATGATTTCACGCGGGATAGATTTGTTTTTCTCTCTCGGACCGCTGTAAACAAGGCAAAATCTTGAGTTAAGCTCCGACAAAAATTTCGGCGAAAGGCAAAGCCTGTTGCCGGTTATTTCAACGGGGATTCCGGGACGGCATTCCGAAAGCTTAAATCCGGCGGTGTGTCCGCCCACGGTGTCCTGCCAGCCGCCGCCGGAGCCCATAAGCTGCTCCGCGGCAAGCACGGCGTTATAAAGCTCGTTAGCGGAGAACTCGCGCCCGAAAAAGATGTTCAAGGCCTTTAAAACGGCGCAGCAAAGTATACTCGAAATGCCGAGTCCGGAGCTGTTCGGCATATTGGAAGCGTCTGTTTCCACCGCAAATCCGCCAACCGAGGAAAGAAACTCCTCAAGTGATTTGCCGAAATTGCTTTGCGTGACGCCGCACACCTTAAGGCAGGACTTTTGGAGACGAAAAGCATCGTCGCGCAATATGTCAAAATCGCTCCAGCTTTTTAAGAGGATTGTCTTGTTTTTGTCGCGATCAGTCAGCCTTATCCGCGGCGTGTCTGTTTTAATTATATCGGCGTTGACAGATTTTTTGCCGCCGATGAGGACGGCGGCGTTCAGCACCTTGCCGCCGCGCTCTGTGCAATATGGTATCGTGTCTGACCATTCGCCGCAAAAGTTTACGCGCGCGGGTAAGGAGATTGACACGTTTTCGCGCGGGCAAAAGATTTCTTGTCGGCTTTCGCCGCCGCTGAAATCCTGCGCAACGCAAGAAAAAGCAAGCGAGGAATATTGACGGCAAAGCTTTGGGCTATCGCGGAGCGCATCGGCAAGCCCAAGATAAAAACGCGCCTTTTTGAAGCCTGTCAGGTGCCGCGCCTCGCTTTGAGCGGCAGTCAAAAAGCCTTCAAGTGTCATTTCACCGCCGCGCTCCAAAAAGCCCGACAAGTCGCCGCCGCCTTTAACCGCCTCGACATATCTTTTTGCCGCGGCTGTCGACACGCAAAGGCTTCTGTGGCGTGACGGATAAAAAGCGTCGGCGCTTTTAAGGCAATCATCAAAGCTCAAAAGAGCCGAATCCCGCTCCGAGGCTTTGTCGCAAAGCGCTTTTTTGACGGCGCTTTGAGTGTCTTTTCGCGCGTGAAAACGCTTTGCTTCCCAGACATCGGCTCTCTTTGTGTCTTCGTTTGTGCCGAACTTCTGCACGACGTGGCTTTCGTCATTTAATTTCAAGCCATGCAGGACAGTGTCGTCGCCGACTGCTCCCTCCTCCAAAAAAAGAGAGGAGATTACGCAGCCTCGGCCTATCCGCGCTTTGCCGCCTATTACACAATCCTCAATTACAGTCCCCTCGCCGATTTCGGACGACGGTGAAACATATGAATTAATCGCTGTGAAGCTTCCTTCACCGGCGTTTGCGCACACCCTGCGCGACCAGCCGGGGAGAGGCGGGATATCGTAAAGAAACGAGCGCAGCTCCGCCGTCGTGCCAAGGTGATAAAAAGCGGAGCAGGGCGGATCGTTTAAATATATGCGATATCGGCGAAGAACATCAAACAGTGCGCGGTGAAAATCTTCGCCGCCGCCGCTGTGCGCGCTTGAGGATGCTTCAAGATAGCTTTTTAAATCCGAGCTTTCGGCCATGGGGGAAATGAAATCCTTGTAAAAATCGACGGCTGTGAAATCCGTCTCTTTCGCAAAGGCGCCGCTTGAGGAAAAAGAGTAAAGCGCGTCGCACAGCCGCCCGTCAAGGACAAAGGCACCTGTATCAATTAAAACATTTCCGAAGCTGTCGACGGCTCCTTTTTCGACAAGCGTCTCAAGCGGACATTTGTGGAGAAACTCAAGCGCGTATTGCTCGCGCCCTTTAAGAAAAACGCCGTGCCGTGTGCCTGTCTGCGCTTCACACATGACAGCAAGAGGCATCGCCGTGTTTTTTTTGTGTCTGAAAGACGACAAATCGGTAACAAAAAATATATCGCCCGCCATAACGAGCGTGACGCCGCGCAAGCTGACAGGAATGCGGCTTGTGACGGCAAGCAGCTCGTCAAAAAGCGTGTCGGCTCCGGACGGCGCCGAAGATGTGGGGACAGACGTGAAAAGCTTGCCTGAAACAGAATGGCGCGGAGACCGCCTGCTTTCACCGCCGCTGTTAATGATGAGCGAATTAATCTCACCGAAAGGGGAGGAGCGGGCTTTGGAGCGTATAAAACGCAGCGCGTGAAGAACGGCGTTTCCGGAGCCGAAATTGTCGTTTTTGTCGGGCAAAACAAAATACCGCGCCGGAGGCAGCCTTTTTTCTTGTCGGCGCCGTTTAATTTGCGCCTCATATGCCTTTGCCTGCGCTTTGCATGATGCGGTGATTATGACAAAGTCCCAAAACGGCGAAGCGGCGCCTGAAATCAGTCCCTCATAAATCGCGTGGGCATCCTCATAAGCCTTTATGATTGCCGCGTTGCTTGAGCTTATCGTTTTAATCACCTGCCTGTCAAAATTTCTCATTATCAATTATATTAAAAATCAAACTTGCTGTCAAGCACCGCCGCTTTATTTTAGTTTGCGGCAGCGTTGGCGGATTTATTGACAAACCCTTGTGAACACATAAAAGCATTCGCACTTGATTTTAGCGGTGTTTTATTATAAAATAGTGGCAAGGTTATAATGGATGAGTATATTTTTTTTGTTTTATAATTAAGTTTCATGCGCCGAAAGGAAATTATATGAAAAAGAATGTTTATTTAATACAGGCCGATTGCACATACGGAAACTCGATTTATTTTCCATATGCGGCAGGCGTGCTGGCGGCATATGCATGGCAGTTTCCGGAGATAAACGAGCGTTTTCATTTGGGGCAGTTTATATACAAAAGAGAAGATATTGACAAGGCGCTTATTATGCTCGACAGTCCGTCTGTCGCGGCTTTTTCCTGCTATATGTGGAACTATGAATACAACCTCCTCCTTGCGCGGCGGCTCAAAGAAAAGCACCGCGACTGCACCATAATTTTCGGCGGTCATCAGGTTCCGCCGGGCGGCGCTTATCTTGAGGAATACCCTTTCATAGACGTGCTTTTACACGGAGAGGGCGAAGCGGGCTTTGCAAAAGTGCTTAAGAGACTGGGCGGCGGCAATGATTTTGACGGAATCAACGGCATATCATACAGAAAAGACGGGCAGGTAATTTCAAACTCCGCTTTTTCGGACTATCCCGAAAACTACCCGTCACCTTACCTTTGCGGACTTTTCGACGACATGCTTGCCACTGAAAAAGAGCTTGTTTTCAACGGACTTTTTGAGTCAAACCGCGGCTGCCCTTACCGCTGCGCTTACTGCGATTGGGGCGAGCTGAACACAAGCGTCCGAAAGTTTCCCATAAAAAGAATTCTTGACGAAATCAAATGGTTTTCCGACAACAAAATCGAGTATTGCTACTGCTCCGACGCCAACTTCGGTATGTTTGAACGCGACATTGATATAGCCGAGGCGTTCATACAAGCAAAGCAAAAAACAGGCTTTCCGCAGAAGTTTCAAGCGACATACGCAAAAAACAACATAGAGCGCGTCTTTAAGATTGTATCAAGGTTTAACGAGGTCAACATGAGCAAGGGCGCGACAGTGTCTTTTCAGACAATGTCCGAGGAAGCGCTGTGCAGCATCGGCAGAAAAAATATAAGCGTCGAAAAATACAAGGAGCTGATGTCGCGCTACAACGAGGCAGGTATAGTGGCATACTCCGAATTTATATTAGGCCTGCCGGGTGAAACTTACGAAAGCTTCCGCGACGGGCTGTGCCTTCTGCTCGAATCGGGTCAGCACTTTTCAATCAATGTTTTCAACTGTGAGGTGCTGATTAATTCGGAGATGGGCAATCCCGAATACATCGAAAAGCACAAGATAAAAACAGTTAAAACACCGCTCAATCAATACCACTGCGAGCAGCTTGACGGCGTTGTTTCCGGCTCGTCAAGGATAATTGTCGAAACGTCCTCGATGAATTCCGAAATGTGGCTGAAAAGTCATATGTTTTCAAACTGTGTCAGAGTTTTTCACAACCTTGGGCTTCTTCAGTGCTTTGCGATTTTCCTGCGGATGGAAAGAGATGTTCCTTACTGCCTTTTTTATGAGGGGCTGCTTTTGTGGCTTGAAAAAAACGGCGGCACAATCAGCGGAAAAGCGTTCAAAAAAATAGAAGATACGCTGTTCGGCGTGCTCGAAGAAAAAAACGCGCTCACATATTATAATGAAAAGTACGGCAATCTGATTTGGCCGCTTGAGGAAGGGGCATACCTTGACATCATTTCCGACATCGACGAGTTTTATGACGAGATTCTGCCATTTTTGCACAGATGGTTCGACAAAGACGACAGCATATTCCGACAGCTTCTCAAATATCAGCAAAGCGTGCTGAAGGCGCCTTTCAGGGATGATGAGGAGGCGCGTTTCAAATATGACTTTTTCGGATACTTCCGCTCGGCTTACAAAAATGAGCGCGTTCCGCTGCAAAAAAGCGAAAACACGCTTCAAATCCCATTTTCATCTGTGCCCGCGAACTGGATTGATTTCGCGCGCGAAATTGTGTGGTTTGGGAGAAAGGGCGATTCAAACATCTTTTTGAACCTTAAACAAAGCTTTACAGCCGACGGCGGCGCCAACAAAAAATAACGGAGGATATAAAATGCTTTTGTACATCATACGGCACGGCGACCCAATCTATGTGACAGACACCTTGACAGAAAAGGGGGCTGAGCAGGCGCAGGCGCTCAAAAGCCGCTTTTCGCAGGGCTTTGACAAGATATATTCGTCGCCGATGGGCAGGGCGCGCGCGACGGCGCAGCCGACTTGTGATATGCTCGGAATGTCATATCAAGTTGAGGAGTGGACAAGCGAATGGCTCTCGTGGGTTGATATGTCTGTCTCCGATGAAAACGGCGAGGACTGGGTCTTTCGCAAATATGAGCGCCGTATGCTTGAGACCGACTGGCACCGGCTCGGTATGCGCTGGTATGAGGACGAGGTTTTCAGCGGCTTGCGCGTAAAGGAAGGCTATGAAAGGATTGTCAAAAATTCAGACGACTTCATTCGCCGTCAAGGATATCGCAGGGAAGGCAGACATTATTTTGCCGAAAGGCCGAATGACGAGCGAATCGCCGTGTTTTGCCATCACGGCTTCGGCACGACATGGATATCACACCTGCTGAACATTCCCGCGCCGATGCTTTGGCCCTCGTTTGACATAACTCACACGGGTGTCACGATTCTTCGGTTTAAGTCGGGCGCCGACGGATTTTGCGCTCCCGTATGCCTGTGCTACAGCGATATGTCGCACATACTGAAATCGGACATGCCCACGACTTACAACAACGGCGACATTCTTTAAGGCAACACCGCGCAATGAGCGGCTGAAGCCTTTGTTGTACGCTTGCTTGCATCTTTCCCGTCATATCGCCCCAAAATGCTCGGCAATACACAAAGTATTGCCTGCGTTTTTTAGACAATCTGACGAAAAACCTGACGGCGCAATCGCACAACAATCATTGTGCGGTGTTGCCTTAAGACTTTCACCACATCGCGCCGCCAATCAGACAACAATTGCCGCCTTTGAGGAGCAGCAGTCCCGGAGGGCGGCTTTTTTATTTAAAACCGGCAAGGTTTAAAGTAAAAGACGGCAAACGCTAATTCCCAAAGTGAATTCCACGCCCCCGTCCACTGTGGAACTTACTTTGGGAATTAACTTTTTTGATTTTGAACGTGTAAAGTTTATTTTTTTGCTATGCAAAATCGAAAACTCATGTTATAATCATATTGTCTGCATGGTCTTTTTCAATCGAGTGAACGGCGGACTGTTTTGTTTTGCCGCGCCGCCGCGGCTTTGACGGCTGTTTTAGGCGAAGAACAGACACTGGATTGACGTGCGCGAAAGCAGGCGCCGGAGAGGATTTTTCGGCTGAAAACGCAAATTATTAACCCAAAGGAGGGCTATTATTGAATAAGGACAAAAAGATTCAGGAGCTTGTCGATTTTTACGGCGACTGGTTCAAGGATGGGAAGACTCGAAACGAAGGGAAAATGACCTCGGAGCTTTACCCTTACGATGAAATGTTTTCGCCAATCCGCATCAACAAAATGACAGTCAAAAACAGGCTTGTCATGGCGCCCATGGGCAACATATCAATGTGCGAGGAGACAGGCAGGCCAAACGAAAAGATGATTGCCTATTTTGTGGAAAGGGCAAAGGGCGGCGTGGGGCTTATCACCACCGGCCTTGTTCCCGTTTCCCACGGCATCGACAACTCAATCACCGAGATGGGAAAGCTTTCATACTTTCCGAGGATTGACAGAAGCCGCACTGTTTTTTCAGGCTGGAGGGACCTTGCCGCCGGCTGCCACGCTTACGGCGCAAGGGTGTTTATCCAGATTTCGGCAGGGCTCGGCAGGGTCGGAAATCCGCAGTGTCTTGTAAACGAAATGAAGTTTCCGAACTCCGCGTCATTAAACCCGAATTGGTATATGCCGCAGGTGCCGTGCCTGCCGCTTTCCGGAATGAAGATACATAAGCTTATCAACAACATCGGTCAGGCGGCGGCGGACACGATGGCAATAGGCATTGAGGGTGTTTACCTGCACGGGCATGAGGGATAGCTGATAGAGCAAAAGACACACCCGGCATTCAACCGCCGCAAATTCGGCAAATACGCCGATTGGCAGAGATTCGGAATCGACATGGTCAAAAAAATCAGGGAGCGGACAAACGACTGTTTCCCGATTATGTACCGCATTGATCTTTCGCTGGCACTTAACGAAACATACGGCGATAAGATGGACAACAAGTCGTTGAGGAAATTCAAAAACGGCAGGACTATCGACATGACTCTTGATTACATGAAAAATCTTGTCGCGGCCGGCGTCGATATTTTTGATGTTGATCTCGGTTGTTACGATAACTGGTGGCTGCCGCACCCGCCCGGCTCCATGCCGCCCGGCTGTTTCCTTGACATCGCGAAGATTACGAAGGACTTTTTTGAAAAAAATAACATACTTTCAAACGCTGGCGTTCCCGTCCCCGTCGTCGGGGTGGGCAAGCTCGGATACCCTGATCTTGCGGAAAGCGCCCTGCGCGACAAGCTCTGCGACATGATTATGCTTGGCCGCCCGCTCCTTGCAGACCCGCAATGGCCAAACAAGGCAAAGACGGGAAGAGTGAGCGAAATCTGCCCCTGCATCGGCTGTCAGGAGGCGTGCATTAACGAATTTGTCGAGGGCGGGCATCCGCAGTGCGCCGTTAACCCGCGAACGGCATTTGAGGAGATTTTCGCGGAACAGCCGCCTAAGGCGGAGGAGCCGCGGAGGATAGCCGTTATCGGCGGCGGCCCGGCGGGCATAACCTGCGCCGTAACGGCCGCCCAAAGGGGGCACGAGGTCACCCTGTTTGAAAAAAGCGGCAGAATCGGCGGGCGCCTCAACCCCGGAAGTGTGCCGAAAATCAAGTTTGACATCGCCAATTACATTGCTTACCTTAAGGACATGAGCCTGCGCGCCGTCAGGGACAGCGATCTCAATATTGTGCTGAACACCGAGGCGACGTCCGAGCTTCTGAAAAGCGAGGGCTTTGACAAGGTCGTTGTCGCCGCCGGCACAAAGGATTTCATTTTTAATCTCCCCGGCGCGGACAGCGCCAATGTCTGTCAGGCTGTCGAGCTGCTTGACAACCCCGAGCTGGCGGAAGCGGCGCATAAGGTTGTTGTTATCGGCGGCGGCGTTGTGGGATGCGAAACGGCTTACTTCCTTAACAAGGAGATGGGAAAAGAGGTTGTCGTCGTCGAGATGACGCCATACTTTATGAACCATGTCTGCACGGCTAATAGGGGATATCTGCTGAAATATATGTACGACGCGGGAATAAAGCTCTTAAACTGCACGAAGCTTGCAGAGTTCGGCGGCGGCGGAATCGCCGGCAACGGCGGTGTAAAGGTGCTTCGCAACAGGTCAAAGACTGTGCCCGATCCTTATCTTTCTTGGAGTCCCATTCTTCCCGAAAACATCCTTAACCCGCTTGCGGCAAAGATAAAGGAGGAAATTTTCGAGGAGTTCATTCCGGCGGATCTCATCGTTTTAGCGTGCGGCGGGATAGCCGACGACAGCCTTTTCCTCCGGCTGCAAAGCGAGATGAACACGACGGAGGTATATAATATCGGGGACAGCTTCCAAAGCGGCAAGGTCTTTGAGGCGACAAAGTCGGGGTACAGATGCGCCCTTAACTTATGATAAAAGGAGGAAGAAGGATGAAATACAACATGAAGCTGACTCCCGAGGAGGAGGGAATTCTTAACGGCTCCGCCGGAGAGACGCAGGCAAAGGTTATGAAATCGCTTGTGCTTTACGGAGATGCGTTCAACGCCGAAAGGTTTGTCCCCGTGACGGGAAAGGGTCACCTTGTCACAAGCTTCGGCATCTCCGTTTTAAAGCCCGTGTTTTCTATTATGGATGAGCTTATCGACGCGGGGCTGAAGGTTGACGAGACATTCACAGTCGACCCGCGCCCCATTGATTACGACAATGTCAAATGTAACTTTCTTGAAAGGCTCATTTTCAGCAAAGTAATATACGGAATGCAGGCGCCTTATGAGGAGCAGCTTAAAAAGCTCGGGCTGAAAAGCTCCAAATCATTCACCTGCACCTGCTATCTTGACGAGGTCGGCAACACGCCGAAAAAAGGCGATGTGCTGTCGTGGGCGGAATCGTCGGCTGTTGTTTACGCGAACTCCGTTCTCGGCGCGCGCTGCAACAGAAATTCAGGCATAATAGAGCTTTTCGGCTCGATTCTCGGCAAGGTTCCGGAGTTTGACTTGCTCACAGACGAGGGCAGAAAGGCGTCGTGGATAATCGAGGTGAAAACATCGAAAAAGCCCGAAGCGCAGATACTCGGCTCCGCCATCGGGATGAAGGTGATGGAGGATGTTCCGTTTATAAAGGGGCTTGACAAATTTATCGGCACGGAGCTTGACGACAAAACAAAGGCCTATCTCAAGGATATGGGCGCGGCGACAGCCTCAAACGGCGCCGTGGGACTTTATCATGTCGAAAACCTGACACCGGAGGCGGTCGAGCAGGGCGAAGCGCTTATACACGAGGGCGCCAAGACATATACTATTGACGACAAGGAGCTTGAAAGGGTCAAAAACAGCTATCCTAAAATCGGCGCCTGGGAGTCAAACCACGACGCGAAACCGGCGCGCTGCTTCATCGGGTGTCCGCACCTTACTTTTGCTCAGCTGGGTGAGTGGGCGGAGCGCTTTGAAAAAGAGCTTGAAAAACAAGGGAAATCAAAGGTGGGAATGTCCGTCATACTAACGGCGGCGCCGGAGGTGCTTGACAGATTCATAAAAGAAAACGGGCAGGCTCACGGCAAGCTGACGGGGTTCGGCATAAAGCTCACGAGCATTTGTCCGCTGATGTACATGAACAACCCGCTTTGCGGCAAAAAGGCCGTAATAACAAACTCTAACAAGCTGCGCACATACACCACCGCGCGTTACCTGACCGACGACGAGATTGTGTCGACAGCCGTGAAGGGAGGATTTTAAACATGAGCAAAACATTTAAGGGGCGTCCCGTCGTGGCAGGCACCATAGACAATGGCGACGCCGTTGTTTCACGCCAAGGCGTGAACACGCTTGCGTCCTTTCAAAAGAGCGCGCTGAAAAAGGCGCCTAAGGTGATATGCTCCGACCAAAACAACCCGGATATTTACAACAAAAACCTCACGGGCAAAGTGCTGTGCCTTCCGCAGACGATAGGCTCGACGACAGGCGGCATGGTGCTTTACAGCGTTTGCGCCCTTGGAATTGCGCCGTGCGCGATGCTTTTTTCACAGCCGATAGACTCTCTCGCCGCGGCGGGTGTTATTCTTGCCGATGTCTGGACAGACGGGACGATAGTTGCCGTCGACAGCCTCGGCGACGAATTTTTAGAATATGTCAAGGATGAGATGAAGGTTTCAGTCGCCAAGGACGGCACAGTTACAGTCGGCTGACCTTTGACCCCCGCCGCGTAAAAACGGCGGGGGCTTTTGTGCGTTAAACAGCTTAAAGCGGCTCGGTTAGGCTCGGAAATGGCGGGGTTGGGAATGGATAGACTTGAAAAAGACAGAGTATGTGTTGCGGGCAATGATGTCCGCGCCCGCAAAAGGATGATTGAATGGACAAGATTTGGGGACTGATTGAAAAAAACAGACTGTATAGGAGACTTAACGAAAACAGGGTTTTGTCAATAATTTTCAACAGAGAAATGATAATGTACCTTTTTTTCGGAGTGCTGACGACAGCGGTGTCCATCGGCAGCTTTTGGCTGTTTAACCGTTTTTTCACGGCAGTCGGCTGGAAAGGCGCCTCCGTGATGTTTGGGCGCAAGGACAAGGATTATGCTTATATAGACTCAAACATTCTTTCGTGGATTTGCGCCGTAACTTTCGGCTTTGTCACAAACAAGCTTTTTGTTTTTAACTCAAAATCGCGCAAAAAAACAACGGTGACAAAAGAAGTGGCAAGCTTTTTCGGCTCGCGGCTGACGACGCTCCTCATTGACACCGGGCTGATGTTTCTTTTTGTAAGCGTCATGCTTTTTAACAAGATGGCGGCAAAGCTTGTTGTGCAGGCGGTTGTAGTCGTCCTCAACTATATTTTCAGCAAGCTGTTCGTTTTCAAAGACAGCTCTGACGACTCGGCAAAGGAATGATTTTAATGAAAAAAGCAATCTGCGCGGTGTTTGCCGCGGTTCTTACAATGCTTTCGTTCTACGGCTGCGCAAGCCGCTTAGAAAAATATAAGCTTGTCGATATGCCGGAGGATATCACTGTGGACGCGGGCGGGCTTTCCGACGAATTGCAGACCGATCACGACGTTTATTTTTCAGTTGACTATCCGCTTGTGGCGTCCATTCCGGACAAGGAAGTTTATGTTTATGACGTAAACGCAACAGGAAAGTTCGGGATATTCGTCAGATATAAAAAAACACTTCAATATTTCGGCTGGCAGTATCTTAACGCGACGTCAACCCCGGAGATTTCAATGGGCGACTACGGCGGCGACGGCAAGGAAAGACTGGCGATTTCACTGCTTAAAAGCATCGGCGAAACAAACCGCAACGAGGATTTGCACATACTTGAATACAGCGGCGGCAAGCTTGTCAACATTATTTATTCGGCCGAGGCGCTTGAGTCTGACGCAAAGGGTATGGTAAACATTGCGCCGGACAAGAGTGGTGAAAATATTTACAGGATTTATACCGCTTTGAATGAAAAAACGATGGACTTTTCCGACAAGGGAGAGCTAAAGGGCGTCTATTTCACCGCCGTGCAGGACTTTACGGTTGGCGCCACGATTTACGGAGAGGTTTCAATCAGATTTGTTTTCGGAGACGAGCTGACGCCTGTCGACCTCGGCGCCGCGCTAAAGGTTGAGGTTCTGCTGAAAGGCGACGCCTGTATTCCGGTAAAGCCGATGATTGTGATTAACGGCGAATAAAAACGCCCCGCCGCAACAGACTTTAAAAGCTAAAAAAGCCGCATGAAACATTTAGTTTCAGCGGCTTTTTTGACAAAAAAATTAATGCGGCAAGATTGCTCCGAAATTTAAAGGCACATCAGCCAATAAAAAAATCATCCGAACACAAGGCCTTTGTTTCAAGCGATGAATCGCCTCTGCCGCGGCGCGGCGCCTTTTAAAACTTCTCCATCTCGTCGACGCCAAGGACAAAGATGATTGCCCCGCCGACAGAAACATTAAGCTCAAGACCGTTGTTGGACAGGCCCCTGCCGAGCGTCGAGCTTGTGGGCTTGACACACTTTCGCGTGTCGGAAAACTTGCGGATTATCTCCTTTATGCGCGGCACATCCTTGTCCTCTGCGCCAATCAAAAGTGTCGTGTTTCCCACCATCAAAAAGCCCCCCGTTGTGGACAGCCTGGTGACAATAAAGTTTTCATGCGTCAGCTCGGACACCACAATTGCGCTGTCGTCATTGTTTACGATTGCGATAACAAGCTTCATTATATTTCTTCCTTTCATAAGGCATATATGGACTTTTGCACAGCGGAGCCACGCCCCCTTGAGCATCTGAAAGCAGTGAGACAAAAGATTTTCACGCCGTTTCAGCGGCACTTTAAAGCCGCGCCGAAACAATGCTAAAATCAGAGCTGCTCTGCCCTTGCGTTTGCCGAAAAGCTTTAAAAGAGCGCGGCGCGGCGGGTGCTTAAATGTCGGGCATTATAAGCTTTTGCGAACGCCTGTCGAGGGCATATATATCCGGAATTTCATAACGGTTGTCGCTGGCGTCCTTTATCAGGATCCTGCCGTCGTAAAGAGTTTTGATTGAGGTGATGTGGTTAATGATTTCAAACGTGTGTATGCCCCTGTCTGTCTCGACTGTCCAAAGCCAGATACGAAACTTTTCAGTGCGGCTGATAAGCCTTGAAATCTTCGGAATCATATAATATTCCTCAAGACATCTAAGTATTGTTTTTTTGGAATCGGGCAGCAGGCTGTCAACGCTTCTGATAATCGCCGCTTCATTGCCGTCGCTGTCAAGCAGTGTTATATACTTTGAAAGACCGCTTATCGGGAAAAGCCTTTTTGGCTCAAGCATCTCAATTTTTAAGCCGCCGTAAAATTCGACGTCGACAAAAATCCCGTCGTTTGGAGTTATCCTCACTTCCGAACCGTCGATATATCGTCTTGAAGTCATTGCGCCGCTCCTCCTATCCGATTGATATTTCGAGGTTTTCAGCCTCTTTGATTTCCCTTGCCTTGTCGGACATGGATTGTATCTGAATCAGCTTGTGATATTTGCCCTTCATCGCAAGCAGCTCGTCGGGCGTGCCGAACTCGACGACACGTCCCTTGTCAACGACGATAATTTTGTTTGCCCGGCGCAGTGTCGAAAGCCGGTGGGCAATCATCAGTGTCGTCCTGCCCCTTATGAGCCGGTCGATTGACTCCTGGATAAGATGCTCCGTCTCGGAGTCCACGGCGGCGGTCGCCTCGTCAAATACGAGAATACTCGGGTTTTTGAGAACGGCGCGGGCAATGGAAAGCCTTTGGCGCTCGCCGCCCGAAAGACCGGTGCCGCGCTCACCGAGCATTGTGTCATAAGAATCGGGCAGGCGTGAAATGAAGCCGTGGGCGTTTGCGATGTCGGCGGCATTCAGAACCTGCTCGACGTGGGCGTCCGGATTGCTGTATGCGATGTTGTTGAAAATGGTGTCGCGGAACATCATCGGTTCCTGCTGGACATAGCCTATATTGTCGCGGTAAAACTCCGAATCTATTTCTTTAATGTTTATACCGTCGACGAGGATTTCGCCCTCATAGTCGTCATAATATCTTAAAAGGAGATTGACAAGCGTCGATTTGCCGGCGCCCGTTGTGCCGACAATGCCGACGACGTCGCCCGGGTCGATGGATATGTTTATGTCCTCAAGCGTCTTTTTGGAGCGATCAAACGAGAAGTTGACGTTGCAAAACTCGATCTTGCCCTTTATGCGCTCCGGCTTATTTCCTTTGCCGAAGTCGTTTTCCGGCTCGGCGTTGATAATGTCAAGAATCTTTTCGGCGGACGCCAGCGCGCTTTGGTATGAGTCGCTTAAATTTGCAAAAAAGTTGACGGGAGCGTAAAACATTGCGGCGTAAGATATGAAAGACACGAGCAAGCCTGTTGTGGCGCCCCCGGAGCCGGTGATAACCCAGTTGCCGCCGATAAACCATATTATCAGTGAGCCGCAGGTGATGAGGAATGTGATTATGGACGGGAAGGCGCTTGCCGTTTTGGCGGCGATTTTGTCCTCCTTGAGCCAATCGTCAGAATATCTTTGAAAGCGGCTTATTGTGCGCTTTTCGCTTGTGAACGCCTTGATGACGCGTATGCCGGGCACTGTGTCCGCAAGAATTGTGTAAAGCGATGTGCCGCGCCTCCACAGGCGGCGGTACATGGGCGCTATCTTTTTGCCGAAATATCTGCCGCAAAAAATGACAATCGGCACGGGAATCAAGGAAAGCAGCGTGAGGCGCCAGTCCATTAAAAGCATTATGCAAATGACGCCGACAAGCGTAAACGCCTGAACGACCGCCTCCTGCGATATGCGCAGCATAAAAGATTGCAGGACGGCGGTGTCGCCGTTTATCCTGTTAATCACGGAGCCGGTGCTTGTCTTGTCATAAAACCTCATCGGGAGATACTGCGCCTTTGCAAAGATGTCTGATTTGAGGTCGATTATTATCTTGTCGCCCGCCAGCCTCAAGAAATAGGCGCGTATACCGCTGACAGTGAACTGGAGAATATAAACGGAAAAGAGAATGAGTATGACAAAGAGAAGCTTTTGTGCGTCGCGGTTTGGCAAAACCTTGTCAACCATGTAGCCGGTTATATAAGGAGGGATGAGCGCCATGACCGTCGTAAATATTGAAAGAAACAGACAGCCCAAAAGGGTGCCGACCTGCGGCTTTATGTATTTGGCAAACTTGTTGATGATTTTTGATTTGCCCTCGCAGTTGAGACAATCGGCGTCGGGGCTGGCAAGCTTCCTGCCGCATTTGGGACAAAAGCTGCGCAGGTTTTTGTAAGTGGAGCGGACAATTTCAAGCGTCTCCTCCGCGTCCTCGCCCGCCTTGACCTTCTCAATGAAAAGCGCGGCTGAATCACACACGTCGGCGACGGAATATGTGAAGCGTATAATGTCGCGCCTCGCGCCGTGCGAATCCTCAACCTTCAGCACCGCGTTGCCGTACATGCGCTTTACTTTTATGTCGGCTATATCGTCAAAGAGAATAACATCGCCGCCGCCCTCGTATGACTCGTCAACGGCAATCATCCTGTCGTTGTAAACAAAAAGCGCCGAATCTCCATAATTGCCGGAGAGACTTAAATCGCCCACGACGGCAAACAACGGTGAATCGACGCTTGTATTAATCTTCAGAACAGCGTCCTGTATTTCTTTCGGTATGGGAACATTGGCAAGCAAGTTTTCAAAACCCATGCTTAGCACCTCTGTTTCTGTGGACGGGTGTTTTCTTCCACATTTCACAGGGCATTATATATGCACAGGTCGGCAAAGTCAAGGCTTTTAAGAGCGCTTATTTTTTTTTGACGTTTTCAATAAATTACTTATCATTCATACCGTTAAGTTCGTCGTTATTTATTTCAAGCACATTGGAAAAGGTTGATTTGACTGCTTCCTTTCGGAAAAACAGGCTTTTGAATCCGCGCAAAACCCAAGCCGCGGGCAAAAGCAGCGAGCAGCTCTTTACGAACGGATAGCTCGCTGACATAACAGAAACGCCGGGGAACATCAGCCTTAGCAGATATATCGTTTTTTTAAAAAAAGTATTTTTTACGCCGACAGTGCTGTTTATGTCGGAAACGACCGCGTTTTTGGCGGCGGTTTCACCAGCTCCGTAAGCGGCGCTGAAAAGAATTTTTTCTTCATACTCCTCGACTTCAGGCGTTTTTTCGGCACCGGCAAACCAGCAAAGGCAAAGTGCGTAAATCCTCCTGTCAAACTCCCAAATACCGCTGTCGGAAAGCTTTTCTTTGATGTATGCCCAGTCAAGCGTGCTTTCATAGTTTTTAAGATATACCCAAACATCCGTGACTGAACGCACGCCCGTGCCGCTGCCGAAAAAGTGTTTGCGCAGGTGAGCTAAAAGGAAAATATAATAGTCCTCGTCTGTCATCAAATATGTGTGAGAACGGCCGTCCTTCAAAACCGCCCTGTCCCATGCCGTCGCGAAATGGTCAGTCTTGTCGCGTATAAGCGCGTTGTGTATCTCAATGTTCATAATCGGCTTTTTTATGTAAACATCGGGATTTGAGCCAAAGCTTTCGACAGTGTACCCCATTGAAACCATGAGGTTTTTGACAGCGGCGGACTGCGGCTTTTTGATGAGGATATCGATGTCGCACATGGAGCGCAGCGCCGGCTGCGGATAAAGCGGCTTTATGACCCAGCCCTTGAGCGGCAGGCAGTCTATGCCGTTTTTCTCCATCAAGCGGAGCAGCTTAACGCCCTCGGAATGCTGAACATATTCTGTAAAGACAGACAGCTTATAAGCTTCGGCAAAACGATTAAGAACCTCGTCGGGCAAGCCGGAGGTTTGGGCAAGCCCGGCATAAGCCAAGCCCTCGACCTTGTGCATGACAGTAAGCTGAAACAAGTTATCCCAATCGAAATTGTCGGTGGGAATCTCGACACAGCCGCCGTCAATCGCCGCCGCTATAATTTTTAAAAGGTAAAACGCTTCCCTTTGCTTGTATTCCATTAAAAACCGCCTCAAAACGCCGGCGGCGGGAAAAATCTCCCGCCCTAACCTTTCGCGGCAGCAAAAAAAACGTGCCGGAAAGGGACCCGTAACTTATACAAAACACACAATTTATAATAGCATAAAAACAAAATTATGTCAACACGGCAAAAGCCGCGGTTCTGCTTCGTTATTTCCCTGACTAACTGCAAAACATGGGCTGCCGCACTTAATTTGGAAATTAACTTTAAACTTGCAAGGCTCTTTTCCTAACTCCGTGAAAGTGGTATAATTTTCTCGGTGATGAAAGATGCAAGGATTTGAAAATTATGAAAGTATGTTTGCCCAATCAATAGGAATAACAGAGCCTTGGCGAATCGATCG
>JAAYIY010000051.1 GCA_012523185.1 Clostridiales bacterium | reverse complement strand
TGCGTAGCTTCCCTCGCCGCCCGCACTGCCCGCGCGCGATTCGCCGCAGGCGGTGAGGGAGAGCAGCATCACTGACAATAATATCCAGCTTATTATTTTTATATAAATTCTCCTTTCAAAACTATACGGTACATCGCTTAAAAGCGTACAGTTGTCGCAAACCCCAGACAGACGCCGACTTCTAACGCCGGTCTGGCTGAGCACTGATGATTTTTGGCGGCGTTCAAAGCAAATCGGAAAGCGGTAAAAAGCACAATCGCTTTCCCTTCATTTTGGCCCAACCCCCTTCATAATTACGATCTGAGCACCTATTTCAGCAGCGGGCATTTACAGCGGAAGCAGACGTCCTCGTTTATGTCGCACAATGTCCCGCAGGCATTGCAGGGAATAAACCTGTCGCCGGTCTTGTCATACTTTTCATATGAGTTCAGCCCCGCATGGTGCCGCACCCGGTCGCCGATCTGATAATAGTTATACAGAACATCGCTGTCTTGAGATTTGACGGTGTATCGTTTGCCCCGGTCGCTGCGTATGACAACGGAATATTCCAGATAGTCCTCGTCTTGAACATTATCGTCGCCATAATTGTGTCGTCTGGTTTTCTTTTTGATCTTCTTGTCCTCCACCGTGCCATCCCAGGTCTTGCCGCGCTTTCTGCCCAGTATCTGAAACATTGCGATTACCAAAAACATGCCGCCGATCCCAAAGCCGATATAGAGCGATTGAGGATTGCTCATATCTTCCAAACCCATCTCGCCTGCAATATAAAAGCCAACGACAGCGGCAACAGCAAGAAATATGGAAAACAGAGCCGCCCAGCGGTTGCTGTTTTTGACATATTTGGCAAAGGCTGGGTCGTCGATGCGAGGCGAGAATCCGCGTAGACCTGCGGACTGCAGCGCGCTTTCGTGCAGCTGACTTATTTCGCTGCCACAAGCGGGGCAAAATCTTGCGCTTTCCGATATTTGTGTTCCGCAATTTGAGCAATACATATCCCGTTCCTCCTGCCGGATTGTTTAACATAACCACCCTTAAGAAAAGCGAAGGTTTTACCCGTTTCAAGTATTCCGGTTTATCCATTCGATATCTTTACCGAAACCAATATTTCTGCAGACAGATATCTTTTGTCCTTTTCAGCGGCTTAAAAAATCAAGTCCGTCAGTCGTTTTAGTCACCTGTTCGCTTTAACTCCAGCGTGATCTTCTGCGTATAGCCTTCCCCCGTCTCATTCGAGGTCATGGTTCCCTTTGCCACGATGGTGTCTCCCTCGCGGGAAAAGACAAGGTTCCATGTAAAACCGCAATCCAGGGAAAACTCGCCCGTTTCCGGGTTATAAGTCCCGTCAACGCTGATTCCGTCGCGCAGGAGCGTCGCGGTTCCGTTATCGTTTTGTACGATGCGAAATTCCAAGGGCTTAATCTCTCCCAAAGTATCGTTTTTTGCCGCCGTGACGGTTGTCGTTCCCTCGTAGAGGCCAGTGATATCCATTTTCCCCGGAGCTGCCGTATCCTGCGACTTTGCGCAGGCGCAAAGACCACAGAGCATTGCGACCGTCAGAAGCACAGCCAGAAAGCGCCTGATTGTTTTTGCCGTGCAAGGTTTTTGAAAAAGACTGTTTTTCATCTTTGTCCCCCCCGTCAAGATAGCAATGTCGGTGTGATTCCTGTTTCATAGCGAAATTTTTCAGAGATTTGCTCCAGCATGGCCGGATTTATTGCCGGGCGCAAAAGCCGGATGTTCTGTGTCCGCTTTTCCGTGCCGTAGGTGAAGGAAATGAAATCCGCTCCGATCTCCACGGTCCGCAGCCGGATGCCATTCTGGTTGAACTTGATGATCTTTTCGCCCAGTAGAATACCAAAGTACGAGACGATCACCTCGGTGTTTTCGTTTTTCTCTGGCTGTGCCGCTTCACCGGAAAGGTCACTGATGACGGCGGTATTTATATGGAGGATCGGATTTTCTGCAATGAGCCGCGCGATCTTTAGCTTGCCTACCCCCCGTAGCCAAAACGCCGCCGCAACTCCGCTGGCAATCACTACGCCTGCCAGAAGTATCTGCGCTCGGATTTCAGACAGTGCTCCCCCGAAAATGAGAAGCAGACCGCCCGTCAGCATGCCAAAGCCGGTTAGAGCTGTCAAAATGAAGTTTTTGCTTTTAATCGCTTTCAAACGTACTCCCCCTTTTCCGGCAGGACTTAATCCGTCAAAAACAGCATAGCAAAAGCTCAAACAAAAAAGATCACCCGAATCGGGTAGTTTGCGCAAAAAGGCCCCTACCTTTTTCGGGTAGGGGCCTGAAACAGCATTATATAATCAGTGGATTGACTATTTCGTCAGGGTCGCGTCCGCTTTGTTCTGTATGATGTCGATAAGCTCTGCGCGGCTTTGAATACCAAATTTGGAATAGATGCTTTTCACATAATACTTGACCGTATTTTCGCTGATCGTTAGTTCGCCGGCAATCGTCCTGTAGGTCTTTCCCTGAAGCAGCAGGGAGGCGACTTGGCTCTCCCGTTCCGACAGGTTTCCGAACCTGACGGCGCCGTTGATCTGATTCGTTTGTTCCTGTGCGGACAGTCCGGAAAACTCCGAAAGGTACGCATGGCCTTTGAGCAGGGAGGAAAGATGCTTATGCAGCGGCGGCAGGAGTATAAGCGTCACACAAACCACGACCAGCGCCAGCAGCGTGGGATTCGGGCTATGAATATTTGAGGATTTGATTGCGCTGCCAATGAGGCCGCCTAGCAGCACGCCAAATACATTGGCGGAAAGGCCAATCCCAAGAATCATAGTGGAATTTTTGTGAAGCTCCAGCATTTCGCCGAGTATGCTCCACCAAAACAGGTCGTACACCCCGCAGGCTCCCAGCATCAGTGTATTGACCATAAGATAGCTGGTCTCCCCGCGGCCAAGGCTCATAAACCCGATAAACGAAAGCCCGATCATTGCGATGGCCACATAGAGGATATAAGCCCGGTTCATTCGCCGGGGCAGATTTCTCATGACAAAGAGTG
>JAAYIY010000004.1 GCA_012523185.1 Clostridiales bacterium | reverse complement strand
GGTATGGGGTATGGGGTATGGGGTATGGGTGAACACTTTACGCTCTTTCAGCCGAACACCTCCGCCGCTATTCTTGTCGCTTCGGACGCGTCCTTGGCGTAATAGTCTGCGCCCACAAGCCGCGAGTATTCCTCATTTAAAACAGCGCCGCCGACCATAACCTTGCAGTCGGCTCCGCGCGCTTTAAGCGCCTTAACAGTTTCACCCATATACCTGACAGTTGTCGTCATCAGTGCGCTAAGACCCACAAGCTTTATTTTCTGCTCAACCGCTGTTTTCGCAATCTTTTCCGGCTCCACATCTTTGCCGAGATCAATAATTTCAAATCCGTAATTTTCAAGAAGCATGCGCACAATATTTTTACCGATATCGTGAACATCACCCTTTACAGTCGCAAGGAGAATCTTTTCCCTCGTGTCGGATGAAGTCTTTTCACCGCGGGCATAAAGCACGCCAAGCCCCGCCTTGGCCGTTTCCGCCGCCGCCATAAGCTGCGGCAGAAAAAATTGACCGCTTTCGTATCGCCTGCCTGTCTCGTCAAGCGTCGGGATGATATATTCGTTTATTATCTCCATCGCGCTTTTATCTTTCAGAGCTTCGTTCACAGAGGAGACGACGCTCCCCTTCCTGCCGTTTAAGATTATGTCGCGCATATCTTTGACTTCGGCCGATTTATTCTCCGGACTGTCTCCCGGCTTATCTCCCGGCTTATCTCCCGATTTACTCTCCGGACTGTCCCCCGGCTTATTTTTCGGCTTATTTTCAGACGACAAATATGACTTGATATATTTCTCCGCGCCCTTGTCCTCGTTGTTCAGCACCTTAAATGACGAAACAACACTCATATATTTCTCCGACATAGGGTTTAATATCGGCATGTCAAGCCCCGCGCCGAACGCCGCCGCAAGGAATGTGCTGTTGATAAGCTCCCTGTCCGGCAGTCCAAAAGAAACATTGCTGACGCCTAAAACAGTTTTAAGCCCCAGCCGCTCCTTTACGAGCCGCACGCCGCGTATCGTCTCAAGCGCCGCCGCCTGGTTCGCGGAAGCCGTCAAGACAAGGCAATCAATTAAAATGTCGCTTTTCGGGATTCCGAACCCCGCCGCGCGCTCAAGTATCCTTTCGGCAATCTTAAGCCTTCCCTCGGCAGTTTCAGGTATGCCGTCCTCGTCAAGCGTCAAGGCGACGACAGCCGCGCCGTATTTTTTTGCTATCGGAAGCACCGCGTCCATGCTTTCGGCGCCGCCGTTTACAGAATTGATTATCGGCTTGCCGTTGTATACGCGCACGGCCGCCTCTATCGCGGAAGGGTCGGAGCTGTCTATCTGGAGCGGGAGAGCAGTAACCGCCTGCAATTCTCCGACAAGAGAGCTTAACAGCTTCGGCTCGTCAAGCTCCGGCAAACCGACATTTACGTCAAGAATATCCGCGCCATGCTCCTCCTGAGCGAGCGCCTCATCTATTATATATTCGATATCGCCGCTTCTCAATGCTTCTTTAAGCCTTTTTTTCCCTGTCGGGTTGATTCTTTCGCCTATGACCGCCGTCGTGCCGTCAAGAACGACACATCTTGCGGCGCTTGTGAATGCCGTATAATTTGGCACGGCGCGTCTGACAGGACTTCTGCCTGACGTGAGAGCCTTAATCTCCCTGATGTATTCGGGTGTCGTTCCGCAGCAGCCTCCGACAATGGAAACGCCTTTGTCTATCATCTTTTTGACATTTTCGGCATATTCGCGCGAATTTACGCCGAAAACTGTTTTGCCGCCGATTTCGGTGGGAAGTCCCGCGTTTGCCTGCACAATTACAGGCACCGTCGAGTATTTGACAATCGTGTCAATTACAGGAAGCAATTCCTCGGGACCCAGCGAGCAGTTGGCGCCGACAGCGTCCGCGCCGAGCGAACACAGCGCGATTGTCGCCGCCGCGGCATCCGCGCCCAAAAATGTCCTGCCATTTTCCATGTATGTCATCATTGCGAAAACGGGCAGCTTGCAGCACTCTTTCGCCGCGATAACGGCGGCCTTTGCCTCAAGCAAATCGGACATCGTTTCTATGACAATCAAATCAGCTCCGGCAGCCGCGCCCGCTGAAATCTGCTCCTTAAACACCGCGACGGCCCGCTCAAACGAAAGGCCGCCGACAGGCTCCATCAGCTCCCCCGTCGGGCCGACGTCAAGGGCGACATATTTCGCGCCCGACTCACGCGCAAGCCTTAACGCCGCCGTGACGACTTCGGTAACATTGCCCTTTCCCGAAAGCTTCAGCGAATTTGCGCCGAATGTGTTAGCCGTGATCACATCAGCGCCCGCGGCCGCGTATTCCTCGTGAATCGAACGAACAACACCGCTGTCTGTCAGGTTAAGAAGCTCGGGCGTCTCGCCTGCCCTCATGCCTCTGTTTTGGAGCATTGTACCCATCGCCCCGTCAAAGACCGGAAACTTTGAAAGCTCGAGCATTTGTTTTCCCCCTAATACTTATTGCGCGGCAATCTCAAGTATGCTTTTTGCCGTGTCCGGCTGATTCATTGTGTATATGTGAACACCGCTGTCCTGCCCGCGAAGCAAATCCCTCACCTGCCCCGCGGCGTATTCGATGCCGGCGGCGCGCAGGCCGCCCGCGTCGCCCTCATGTCTGTGGAGTATCTTCACTATCGCCGAAGGCATTGAGGCGCCGCACATATATATCATGCGCTCAATTTGAGTTTTGCCGAGCATGGGCATTATGCCCGGGACTATGGGCTTTGTTATGCCCGCTTTTTGCGCCCTTTCAAGAAACCTGTAAAATGATTCATTGTCGAAAAAGAGCTGGGATATGAAAAATTCGGCGCCCGCGTCTTGCTTTTGCCGCATATATCGTATATCGTCCTCAAGGCTGTCGCAATCGACGTGCCCCTCAGGGTAACACGCCGCGCCCACGCAAAAATCCCTGCCGCTAAGAAAATCTATCAGGTCCTTGGCATATTTGAATTCTGTCGGCTCGCGCCCTTTTATGATGTCGCCGCGCAGAGCAAGGATGTTTTCGATATTTTTCTCCCTAAGCCTTGCGATTACGCTTTCGATGTCCTCGGCGCGCGAGTGAGCGCAAGTCATGTGCGCCATCGTCTCTATGCCGTATTCATTTTTGATGATGCCCGCAAGCTCGGCGGTGTTGTTGCTGTCGCCGGTGCCTCCGGCGGAAAATGTGACGCTGATGAAGTCAGGCGAAAGAGCCTTAAACGCATCAAGAGTCCCGCGCAGCGCGCTCACGCTAAGCTCTCCCTTTGGTGGAAATATTTCAAAGGATATGGGGCTTTTCTTTTTAAAAAGTTCCGCTATTTTCAAATCTGTACCTCCGCAGTCCGACTGTGTTGTCCGGCTTTATATTTTATCATATTTGTAAATGCTTGGCAAGCGTTTGACTCCAAGTCCGCTTAACGTGCAAACTGCGGACTTAATTGCCCGATTTCGCTTAAGGCAACACCGCGCAATGAGCGGCTGAAGCCTTTGTTGCACGCTTGCTTGCATCTTTTCCGTCATATCGCCCAAAAATGCTCGGCAATACACAAAGTATTACCTGCGTTTTTTAGACAATCTGACGAAAAATCTGACGGCGCAATCGCACAACAATCATTGTGCGGTGTTGCCTTAAAAGTCCTTCCCGCAAGCCTGTTTAAGTGCAAAAGAAAAGTCGGCGCACCGCGCGAAAAAAGCCGACCGTCGGAATCAGCTCCGCTTTTTGTCCCTGCCCGGCACGGCGGCGGCGCATACGCACGCCACTTTTTCGGCGCCGCTTAAAATGAGCATCTTTGCGCATTCGTTCAATGTCTCTCCGGATGTGCTTATATCGTCGCACAGCAAAACTGTCTTGCCCGCGACTTTTTCAGGCTTGGCTACTTCAAAAACGCCGAAAATATTTCCGCTCCTCAGATTAGACGGCAGGTCATGCTGATTCGGCGTTTCGTAAATCTTTTTGAGCAGTCCGCAGTCACAGTCGATTTTTAACTGCTTTGCCGTTTCGCGGCAGAGAAGCGCGCTTTGGTTGAAGCCTCTCGCTTTTTCTTTTGCTTTGTACATCGGCACACACGCCGCGATGTCAAGCTTGAGATTATCGAAAGCGCCGCTTGCCGCTTTTGCCATTTCACCGCCAAGGCCTTTTGCCATCTCGCTTTTCCCGCCGAACTTAAATCTGATTATACACTCTCGAACAGACCCCGTATAGTAAAACGGCACGGCGGCGGCTGTGAAAAATCGTTTGCGCCTGCCGCAGGCGCATCTGTCCTTCGATCTGCCGCAGCCGAGGCAAACGGGCGGCGCCACGCGCTCGGCGGACAGCAGACACTTTTCGCAGGAACAGATGTGAGGCGCGACGACTGTGCCGCAGAAAAGACATCTGCGCGGAAATATGAGGTATGAAATTTGTCTTAACACGTCACTCATATTGTTCTGTTAAAAAGCTTTTCAGCGCCGAATATCTTTTTGATTTTTTGTCGTTTTTTGTCATGGCCGAAATCTGCCCGCGGCAGCCAACGATTATCATCATGCTCCTTGCCCTTGTAACAGCCGTGTAAAGGAGGTTTCTGTATAAAAGCTGCCGAGCAACTCCTACTGCGGACATTATTACGGCCTCAAATTCGTTGCCCTGGCTTTTGTGGACTGTTATGGCATATGCAAGCTCAAGCTCAAGCGCAGATTCAAGCGGATAATCGGCGACTCGTCCGTCAAAATCCACAACAAGCATACCTTTTTTTGTGTCAATCGCTTTGAGTATGCCTATATCGCCGTTAAAGACACCTGTCCCGCTTTCGTTTTCCTTTTCCCAGCATATGTTGTAATTGTTTTTGATCTGCATGACTTTGTCGCCCTCGCGGAACAGCGTGCCTCTTATGTCCGCCTCCTTTTTGGATGCGCCGCGCGGGTTGAGCCGCTCCTGCAAAGCGCGGTTGATGCAGGCAGTGCCCGCTCCGCCCTTTCGCGACGGGCAAAGCACCTGTATGTCGTCGAGCGAAGAATATCCATATGCCTTAGGCAGGCGGCTTGAGCAAAGCTCGGCGATTGTTTCCGCCGTGTCGCAAACCTCCCGCTCCATAAAAAAGAAATCCCTGTCCTTGACGTTAAGCTCGGGCATTTCGCCCCTGACAATGCTGTGCGCGTTTGAGACAATAAGGCTTTCCATCGACTGCCTGAAAACCTCTGTCAGCTGAACCGTGGGAAGAAGCCCGGAGCTTATCATGTCGGCAAGCACATTGCCCGCGCCGACAGGCGGCAGCTGGTCTGAATCGCCGACCATCACAAGGCGGCAGCCTATCGGAAGCGCCTTCAGCAAGCTCGAAAAAACATATATATCGACCATCGAAAGCTCGTCCAATATGACGGCGTTCGCTTCAATCGGGTTGCGCTCGTTTCTCTGAAAAACAGGTCTGTCGCTTTCATCCCATTCGACTTCAAGAAACCGATGAATCGTCTTTGCTTCCCTGCCCGTGACGTCGCTCATGCGCTTTGCCGCCCTGCCTGTGGGCGCCGCAAGCGCTATATCAAGACCCTGCTGCTCAAACAGACTGATGATGCCTTTCAAAGCCGTCGTTTTTCCGGTTCCCGGGCCGCCGGTGAGAATGAGCAAGCCTTTTTCGACAGCGGTTTTGACTGCAAGGCGCTGTTTTTCTTCATAAACTATGTTGTTTTTCTTTTCCGCAAGCTTTATTTCCTCGTCCAGTGTACTCATTGTCGGCGGCGGAAACCGCAATATTGCTTTTATATGATCCGCCGCGTCCTTTTCCGCGTTAAAAATGTGCGGCAAAAAGAGAAACTCCCTGCCTTCAAGCTTCGACGATATAAGCCGCTTTCCCGAAACGAGCTGCTCTATAGCCTCGTCCGCCTCCGCCTTTCCGACTCCCGTCAGCGCAAGGCTCGGCTCATAAATCTTTTCCCTCGGGACGCATGTGTGGCCGTTTGAAAGGTTATGCCTTATGATGTGGACGATGCCGGCCATTGTCCTGAAGATGTTGTCCGGTCTTTCTGGCATTGCGGCGGCAATTGCGTCCGCCCTTTCAAAGCCTATGCCGACACTTTCGCCGCAAAGTATGTATGGGTTAAGCTTTATTGTTTCGGAGGCGTCACGCCCGAAAAGCTTAAATGCCTTTAGGCATTCCGAAGCCGTCATGCCGAAACGCTCAAGCGAAATCATGACTTCACGCGCGGCGAACTGCTCCTTAAAGCGCGCGGATATCGCCTCCGCCTTCGCAAGAGATATTCCCCTAATTCTTGCCAAGCGCCGCGGCTCGTTTTCAAGCACTTCAAACGACTCGTCGCCGAATTTCTCGACAATCTTCAGCGCTGTTGACGGACCCACTCCTTTTATCACGCCGGAGGAAAGGTATTTGAGAAGATCGCCCGCCGTCGAGGGAAGCTTCCACTCGCAAAGCTCGGCGCGAAACTGCCGCCCAAACGTCCTGTGAAAGTCCCAGTGACCCTTTAGGCAAACTTCCTCGCCCTCGTTTATCTGCGAAAAAACGCCCACAACAGTAACAAGCTCACCGCCGCTGTTAAGCTCCAGCACGGTAAAGCCTGTGTCCTCTTTGCGGAAGGTTATCCCTTCGACTCCGCCCCGCAACTCTTCTGTTTTGTCTTTTTCATTTTCCTGCATTTTATACCCGCAAATATTTTAATCAATCACACAATGAGCTTTTCAGTCAAAGCCTCAAGCTCTCGCAGCTCGCATACATAGACATTTTTTGTCTCCCTGCAAAGCTCCTCACAGCGGCGCCTCTCGTCATAAGACATTCCAAAGTCAAGCAAAACGACGTTTCCGAAAGAAATCTCGCCCAGCATCTCAAGGCGCATATATTCGGAGCAAAGCCTGTCGGCGGCATCGTCGGAGCTGTCGTCCGCGGAAATCACCACAATATATTTGCCGCTTTTTTTGGGACGCAGTATCTTGAGGATAATATAGTATGCCAATGCGACAAGGCTTAAAAACACAAGCAAAAGGCATATTGCGCTTATTGTTTCTTTTATCATATTTATCACCCGTTAATATAATATGGTCAACGGGCTTATCGTGTTCGGTTTTATACGTTTAATCTTTATCGTGAACGCTTTATCCTGCCGCCCGCCGCCTTTTCAAACAGCGGCAAAATCCCGTAATTGTCAGGGGTGTGGGGCGGAAGCTGGTAAAGGCAGTGACCCGGGAATTCGTTGCCCTCGACAAGCGCGGGGCCGCTCGGCGTGACGGCAATATCCCACCCGACATAACCGACCCGCAAAAGAACGGCGGCCGCTTCGCGGGCCATCTTTTTGCACTCGTCCCACATGGGTACCTGAAATCCTTTGAAAACTGTCCCCGTTATGGGGTGCTTTTCATAGACG
This sequence comes from Clostridiales bacterium, assembly GCA_012523185.1. Taxonomy (GTDB): domain Bacteria; phylum Bacillota; class Clostridia; order Oscillospirales; family Acutalibacteraceae; genus UBA1425. The sequence continues at coordinate 38,009 of JAAYIY010000004.1, read as the reverse complement.
TTGTTTTTTGAGTCGACGGCGTCGTACAGCAGCTTGCCTGTTTCGGAGCAAACTCTCGTCACCATGCCGCCGTTTAAGAAGTTGTCAACCCTGCCGCCGTTTCCGACGCGGCAAAGCGACACGACGACGCTGACGTCTCCGCCGTTGTTGATTGTGACAACGCGCAAGGTGTTAACGCTGCCGGGATAAAGAGTGTCCATCACCGGGTGCTGCACAATCTTTTCCTCAACAATGTACGCGGATATGCGCAGCAGATGCTTATAAAGGCTTGCTGCTCCGTCAAAATCGGCGGGGCTTATTATTTCGATGCCCTTGCCACACATGGCGTCGCGCGGCTTCGCGACTATCTCGTCTTTGCCGCGGCAAAAACGGGCAAGCTTTTCGACTTGCTCCCGCTCGTCCGTCTCCCCGCCGGAAACGCCGCCCACTCTCATCCAATCCCTGTGTATGAAATCGGCAAAGGTTTCGTTGAACTCGTCTTTGTTAATAAAAAAATGAAGGCTTCCCGCGTCGTTGAAGCGTTTGACAAGCTTGTCGTTTATCCCTCTTGTGACATATGTTTTTCTTTGAGCGGAGCTTGCCCTCTCCATCGCGAAAAGCTCATAGTCAGTGTATCCGGCCTGATAAATCAGCCCGCAAAGGCACATGTCAAGCAAAACGGCAGCCTTGTTTTTGCCGCTTCTTTCGGAGACCTTCGCCGCAAGCCGCAGCATTGACGAGATGTCCATCTTTTTGAGCCGTGAAAAAATGTATTTTGCTTTGCTCATGAATGAATTTGTCCTTATGATTTAAATTTTTGCGCGAGCAGACCTGTAAGCCGGGTTCTGTCATTTAAGGCAATCATCTTTCTACGCGCGCCGTTGCCGACGCGCTTTAGCCATCCTTCGCGGAATACGCCGAGCAGGCGCAAAGGCTTTCGCCTTTTCCGCTGTCGATGTTGCTCCGAATAGGGTTTGCAGGGCCGCGCGGTCTCCCGCGCGCCGGTGAGCTCTTACCTCGCCTTTCCACCCTTACCCGCAAATGCGGGCGGTATATCTCTGTTGCACTTTCCCTAAGGTCGCCCTCGGCGGCCGTTAGCCGTTATCCTGCTCTGTGGAGCCCGGACTTTCCTCACGTATGCTTTGATACCTGCGACTGCCCGGTCTGCTCGCTAAACTATTTTAATGCATTTCATATCGTATGTCAAACATTCGTTAAATAAAAGCTGATGAAAAAATCTAACAGTTTAAAGTAAAAGGCGGCAAACGTAATAAAAGTTTTTAAAAGGCTTGATATTTATAATGATATGTGATAAAATATACCGCAAGTGAGCTGAATGTTAATCATCTCCGTGTTTTATGCGGGATGTGTGAGAGTGGGGCAACCCGCTCTTTACTTTGTGTTGAAAACATTATTGATAATTAGAAAAAAGGGGGCGCGTCTTTATTGGCGTCAAAAAGTAAGGGCGGCAGCACCGCCGCCGCGGTGAGCGCCATTGCCGAGCCGATAGCGGAGTCTTTGGGGCTGCGGCTGTGGGATGTCTGCTTTCTCAAGGAAGGCGCGTCGTGGTATCTGCGTATATTCATCGACAAGGACGGCGGAGTCGGCATTCAGGACTGCGAGGCTTTCAGCAGGGCAATCGACGGCCCGCTTGACGACAGCGACCCCATTGAGCAGAGCTATTGCCTTGAGGTCTCATCGCCGGGCATTGAGAGAGAGCTTACAAAGCCGAGGCATTTTACAGCATGCGTCGGCAAAAAGATAAAGCTGCGGATGATACGCCCCGACGACGAGGGGAGGCGCGATTTCAACGGAATCCTTGAAAGCTATGACGACGGCGCGATATCAGTCAGGCTTGACTGCGGCGCTGTTTTGTGTTTTAAGAAAAAGGAATCGGCTTTTATAAGGCTTGACGACTTCGACGCTTAATCTGTTTTGGGCTTCGTCGCCCATTTCGGGCGGCAAACCTTTACGGCGGAATTTGCGCGTTTTATTTTAATCGGCACGGAATATGCGCTGCCTAATTCCCGCGCGGATTCTCAAAGAACAATTGAAAAACTCGGGAGGGTGACTATATAAAATGAATTCAGAATTTTTTGACGCGTTAAGGCTTTTATCTAAGGAAAAAGGCCTCAAAATGGAGGCGCTGTGCGATGGCATACAAAAGGCTATTATCACGGCTGTCAAAAAAGATTACGACAACAAGGAAGACATGGTTTTTTGTGAAATCAATCACGAAAAAAAAGACATGAAGGTATATATAAGAAAGAATGTCGTGTCAGAGATAAGTGACCCCGTCAGCGACATTTTAGTTGACCACGCTCAAAAGTACAAGACCGGCGCTTTGCCGGGTGAAATCATCGAAATCCCGCTTGAGACAAAGGACGTAAGCCGCATAGCTGCCGACAAGGGCAAGCATGTGCTGCGCCAAGGAATCAGAGAAGCCGAGCACGGTCAGCTTCGCGAGGAGTTCCAAAGCCGTATTCAGGAAATAATAACCGTAAAGGTGCAGCGCATTGACCCGATAACGGGCGACGCCACAATAGAGATTGGCAAGCTTGAAGAGACTCTTCCGAAGTCGGAGCAAATGCCGCACGAAACCTTCAAGGAGGGCGACATCATAAAGGTCTTTGTCGTCGACGTCAAGGATCTTGACAGGAAGTTCCCGAAGGCGACACTTTCAAGGACACATTCGGGCCTTGTCAAAAGGCTTTTTGAAACTGAGGTGCCGGAAATTTATGACGGCACAGTCGAGATCAGGGCAATCTCCCGCGAGGCGGGGTCACGCACAAAGATGGCTGTTTACAGCTCCGATGAAAATGTCGACCCTGTGGGCGCGTGTATAGGTCCGAGGGGCGCGAGAGTCGGCAAGATTGTTGACATGCTCGGCGGCGAAAAGATAGACATAGTGCGGTTCAGCGAGGATCAAGCGGAGTTTATATCGGAGGCGCTGAAGCCCGCCGATGTCATTGCCGTTGATATAAACGAAGGCGATGAAAGGTCCTGCTCCGTCACAGTGCCCGACACGCAGCTTTCGCTTGCCATCGGAAACAAGGGTCAAAACGCGCGGCTCGCGGCAAAGCTCACGGGGTGGAAGATAGACATAAGACCTGAAAGCGGCATAACAGAACAGACAATCAACTTTGACGAAATAACTTAACCTTTAATGATATAAAACATTTTTCAGACAGGGTGATATGATGCGGCAAAAGCGTGTTCCGATGCGAAAATGCACAGGTTGCGGTGAGATGAAGCCGAAACGTGAGCTTGTCCGCGTGGTGAAGCTGCCCGACGGCGCCGTTTCCATAGACTTGACGGGCAAGCAGTCCGGCAGGGGCGCTTACGTCTGCCGCAGCCTCGAATGTATAAAATCCGCACGCAAGGCGAGGCGGCTCGAACGTGCGTTTGAATGCGCTGTGCCGAATGAAATTTACGATGCGCTTGAAAGGGAAACTTCACAAGATGGATGACAAGCTTCTTCAGCTTCTCGGCTTGTGCAAAAAGGCCGGAAGGCTTTCGTGGGGACATGAAACTTGCGTAAAGGCCGTAAAGGACGGCAACGCAAAGCTTGCGCTTCTTGCCCGCGACGCTTCTAAAAGGATAAAAAAAGACATAATCAGGGCTGCCGCCGAAAGGAACAATGCTGTTGAGATTCTTGAAACAGACTATACCATGGACCAGATTAACGCGGCCACGGGCTGCTTCACCGGGATCCTTACGACTTACGACGAGGGGTTCGCTAAAAAAATCGCGGAGATTCACCGCATTCAATCAGGGAGGAACACCGTATGATAGGTAAATATAGGGTGCACGAGGTCGCTAAGGATTTTGGAGTCAAAAGCAATGCGGTAATCGAGCTTCTCGGCAAGTATTTTCAAGACGCTAAAACACACATGGCGGCTCTTGAGGTAAATGAGCTTGACATTGTTTTTGAGACCTTTACTCAGGAGAATGAGGTCGAAAGCTTCGACGATTATTTCGCCGTCGGTGAAGAGCATAAAGAGAAAAAGAAAAAAGAGCAGGAAAAAAAGAGAGCGGCGGAAAAAGAAGCGGCGAAAAGCAAAGCCGAAGCGACGGCAAAAGCCGCGGCAAAGCCGGCGGCAAGACCCGCGTCAAAAACAGCGCCAGCCTCCGGCGAGAGCGCGAAAAAGGGCGCTCATGAGCAAAAACCGACTCGTCCCAAAGTGGTTATTCCGCCGCAGCCGAAAAAGAAAAAGGGCACGGGCGCCGCGCCGCAATCGCGGACAAAGGGCGTCGCGATGACAGTTGACACAAGAGCAAGCAATGTGGAGCTTGATAAATACAACGAGCGATATGAAAAAATCGCTCCGGTCAACAAAACGCTTCACAGCGACACCTTGATATCTAAGCAAAAGCTGAAACAAAAGTCACAGCAATACCGCAGGAGAGGCGGAACAAGGCAGTCCCGAAGGGAAACAGAGGCCGAAAGGCTTAACAGAATCGCGGCGGAACGCGCCAAAAAGCCTCAGCTTGTGATTCATGTTCCGGATGAGCTGACAGTCGGGGAGCTTGCGGCAATGTTAAAAAGAACGGCCGCGGAAGTCATCAAAAAGCTGCTTGAGCTTGGTCAGCCGGCGACTGTCAATGAAATAATCGACTTTGACACGGCCGAGATAGCCGCGACAGAGCTTGGCGCAAGGGTTGAGAGAAAAATTGTCGTATCCATTGAGGACAGGATTATCGACATCAGCGAAGACGACGAGAAAAACCTTTACACGCGCGACCCTGTCGTTGTTGTGATGGGTCACGTTGACCACGGCAAAACATCTATCCTTGACGCCATACGCCACACATCCGTCACATCGACGGAGGCCGGCGGGATAACTCAGCATATCGGCGCTTACAGAATAAATCAAAAGGGTCAGGGGATAACCTTCCTCGACACACCCGGTCACGCGGCTTTCACTTCAATGCGCGCAAGGGGCGCCATGGCGACTGACATAGCCGTTCTTGTCGTCGCCGCGGACGACGGTATAATGCCGCAAACAATCGAGGCCATCAGCCACGCGAAAGCGGCGGGCGTAACAATCATTGTTGCCATTAACAAAATGGATAAGCAGGACGCGTCGGCGGACAAGATAATGCAGCAGCTGACGGAATATGAGCTTGTGCCCGAGGAGTGGGGCGGCGACACAATATGTGTGCCTGTTTCGGCTTTGACCGGCACGAACATCGACACACTCCTTGAGTCTATTCTCCTTGTCGCGGAGATGAAGGAATTAAAAGCAAACCCCAACAGGGCGGCAAAAGGAATAGTCATAGAGGCAAAGCTTGACAAGGGCAGAGGACCTGTCGCCACGCTGCTTGTGCAGAACGGCACATTGAATTCGGGCGACATTGTCGTCGCGGGGTTTTCCGTGGGGCGTGTCCGCGTCATGACGGACGACAAGGGCGAAAAAGTCGAAAGCGCCGGTCCGTGTGTCCCCGTCGAGATAACGGGGCTTACCGACGTGCCGCTGGCGGGCGACGCGTTTGACGCCGTTTCAGACGAGCGTCCTGCGCGCGAGCTGCTCGAGAAGCGCAAGCAGCAGGCAAAAGACGACAAGTTTAAGTCCTTTGAAAAGGTCACTCTTGACAATCTCTTTGACTCTCTCCAGGCCGGCGAATTAAAGGATCTTAACATCATTGTCAAGGCCGACGTGCAGGGTTCTGCCGAAGCTGTCAAGCAAAGCCTTGAAAAGCTTTCAAACGACGAGGTAAAGGTTAGCGTCATTCAGGCAAGCGTCGGTGCAATCAACGAAAATGATGTTATGCTTGCCAACGCCTCAAACGCCATAATCATCGGGTTCAATGTTCGTCCTGACCCCGTGGCGGCGGCAAACGCCGACCGCGACGGCGTGGAAATGCGTATGTACCGCATAATTTACGACTGCATTGAGGAAATCCAGTCAGCAATCAAGGGTATGCTCGCGCCGAAATTCCGCGAAGCGGAGCAAGGGCGCATAGAGGTGCGCCAGGTGGTCAAGATATCTTCGATAGGCAATATCGCGGGGTGCCATGTTCAAAGCGGCAAGGTCACAAGAAACTCAAAGATACGTGTCGTGCGCGACGGAGTTGTTGTGGCTGACGATGAAATATCTTCACTTCGCCGCTTTAAGGAGGACGTCAAGGAAGTCGGCACAAACTATGAATGCGGCATATCCCTCAGCAAATTTAACGACATCCGCGAGGGAGATATTTTCGAGTCTTACATCATAGAAGAATACAGAGATTAACGGAGAATAAATATGGCAGGATACAAAATCGACAGAGTTTCGGAGGACATAAGCCGTGAGATAGCGGCAATCATCCGCGACCTTAAGGATCCGCGTGTTCAGGGCAGCCTCCTGACTGTGGTGCGTGTTGAGGTCAGCTCGGACGCGTCGTTCGCCAAGGTTTATATAAGCGCGATGGAGGGCATGGACGCCGCCAAAACAGCGGTTCAAGGCTTAAAAAGCGCGACAGGCTATATACGCAGGCAAATCGGCGGCAATCTTCGGCTCCGCAAAACACCGGAGCTGAAATTTATAGCGGACGACTCGATATCGCACGGCATCAACATCGCACAAAAGCTCAAGGAGCTTGATACCGAAGGCGGTGAGGACAAGGCGGACGGCGGAGAAAACATCTGATTTTTGCAAGGCTTTCAAACGCCTATGCCGTACAAAACCAAAAAGGATTTGCGTCAAAATGAAAATTTCAATACCTGAAACGTCGCAGTTGCTCAAGGATAAAGACAATATACTTTTGCTTGCGCACACGCATCCCGACGGCGATACGCTGGGCAGCAGCTATGCGCTGTGCCGCGCGCTGACAGGTCAGGGCAAAAAGGCAAACGTCGTATGCGACGACGAAATTCCCAAGGTCTTAAAGTTTATGACAGTCGGCGTTGAGCCTTTGCTCTTTGAGCCTGAATTCATAATAGCGGTTGACACCGCTAACGTGAAAATGCTCGGCGACAAGACGAGGACGCTTTATGCCTCCAAAATCGACCTGTGCATTGACCACCACATTTCAAACAGCTTTTTTGCCGAAAGGACGCTGCTTGACGACACCGCGGCAGCGACAGCCGAAATTGTTTTCAGGCTTTTAACGGAAATGCGCATTGACATCACTCCGGCAATAGCCGACTGCCTTTATACCGGAATATCAACAGACAGCGGATGTTTTCGTTACTCAAACATCACGTCGGACACCTTGAGGACAGCCGCGGAGCTGATAGATCTCGGCGCTGATTTCGCACGGCTGAACAAGGTTCTTTTTGAAACAAAAAGCAAAAGCTTCGCCGCTCTCGAGAGAGTCGCTCTCAACAGCATTGAGCTTCATTTCGGCGGTCTTTGCGCCTTTCTTGCCGTCACAAAGGAGATGTTTGAGCAAAGCGGCTCCAACGACGAGGAATTTGACAGGATATCGGCGATGCCCCGCCAAATAGAGGACGTGCTTGTCGGCGCGGCCTTAAGAGAGCAAAAGGACGGCACGTTTAAGGTGTCCGTCCGCACAAACCCGCCGATGAACGCCTCTGAAATATGCTCTTTGATGGGCGGCGGCGGCCATGTGAACGCGGCGGGCTGCACACTTGACGGAACGCTGCCAGAGGCGAAAGAAAAGCTTCTCAAAAACATAGAGGAAGCGCTTATAAGAGAAAAAAAGCTCGGTGTGTCGTAAACACCGAGCCACTTTCAAAAGCTCCGCATTGATTTGCGGGGCTTTTGCTTTTAATCCTTCTTTTTAAGCTTTGGTATAATTGCGCAAACCACGATGACCAACAGCGCCCCGACCGCGGCAAATATCGGCCATTTTGAGGTGTCGTCGCTTCCCGTGGCGACTGTTTCAATCATTTCATCGGCGGCAAAGGATGAATGAAACAGGAGCGAAAAAACGCTTAGCAACAGCAGGGCAGCCATAACAATGGCGACAATCCTAACAGCCCATACCCTTTTATCAGTATATTTCACAGCTTTAAACTTCCCTTCACATCAGTCGATATTCATTGTCTTTTTGATTCCCGCGCCAATCTTTTCCGAAAGCTCTTCCGCACCGTCCCTGCCGCCTGAAACAGCCGTTATATAAATTTTGATTTTCGGCTCTGTGCCCGACGGACGGACAATCACTTCGCTTTTGTCGGGCAGGCTGTACCGCAGCACGTTTGATTTAGGCAGATCAATAGGCGTTTTTTCTTCTGTCGCGGTGTCTGTTGTTTTGCCTGTGCTGTAATCGGAGACGGCAAGCACCTTCAGCCCGCCGATGTCCGACGGAGGGGCGGCGCGGAGGCCGTCCATAAGCCCCTTCATCTTTTTCATTCCGCTTGCTCCCTCAAAACCGAAGCTCAAAACAGTGTTGAGGTATATGCCGTATTCGTCGTAAAGAGCGTTCATCACATCTATGAGCGTTTTGCCCGTCGTCTTGTAGTACGCCGCCATTTCCGTGATGAGCATAGATGCGACGACGGCGTCCTTATCTCTTGCGTGGATGCCGAAAAGATAGCCGTAGCTCTCCTCCATTCCTGCTATAAAACGGTCGGATTCGCCTTTGCTTTCAAGCTCCGTTATCAGCTCGCCGATGTATTTAAAGCCTGTCAGCAGGTTTTTTGTTTCGCCGCCGTATTTTTTTGTGATTTCCGTCACAAGCTCTGTCGTGACAAACGATTTGATGACCAAGGGCTTGTCGGGAAGTGTTCCGTCGGCGCTTTTGCGGCTCATGACATATTCTGTGAGCAGCGCCCCGACTTCGTTTCCTGACATCAGCGTGTAATCGCCGCCGTCTTTCACCGCGATGCCGACACGGTCACAGTCCGGGTCTGTCGCAAGCAGCAGGTCGGCGCCCGTCTTTTCGGCGACAATAAGCGCCCGCTCGAATGTCTGGCGGATTTCCGGGTTAGGGTAAGGGCTTGTCGGGAACCTGCCGTCGGGCAGCTCCTGCTCAGGCACCACAGCGACATCAAGCTGTCCGATTCGCCTCAAAACCTCGCGCACCGGCTTGTTTCCCGCGCCGTTAAGCGGCGTGTAAACAAGCTTTAAACCGGCGCTCTCGCATATGCCCTTGTTGATTTGGCAGGACAGAACCTTTTCATAAAACTCCTCGTTTAATTCGGGCATAATATATTCTATCATGCCGTCCGCCAAAGCCGTGTCAAAAGGAACAGTTTTGACTCCCTCAAAAATATCGACTTTTTGTATAAACTCATAAGTTTTTTCCGCCGCGTCGTCAGTCATCTGATAACCTTCGGGGTCGTAGCACTTATATCCGTTGTATTCAGACGGATTGTGGCTCGCCGTGATGACAATGCCGGAGCTGCATGAAAGCCTGCGAACGGCAAAGGAAAGCATGGGCGTCGGGACAAGCTCGGGATAAATGAAAACCTTGATGCCGTTCGCCGCAAGCACACAAGCGGCGCTTTTGGCAAAGACATCGGAGTTTATGCGCGAATCGTAGGCTATCGCGACTGACGGGGAAGTAAAGCCCGAATTGAGGTAATCGGCAAGCCCCTGTGTCGTTTGGTTGACTGTGTAGGTGTTCATTCTGTTTGTGCCGCTTCCGAGAACCCCTCTAAGCCCCGCCGTGCCGAACTCAAGATTTTTATAAAATCGGTCAAGTATCTCGCTCGGGGCGTCCTTGATGGAAATCAGCTCGGAATATATCTCATCATCGTCCCGTGTTTTTTCAAGCCAAAGCTTGTAAAGCTTGTTTACGTCGTTCATTTTAAGCCCTCCGGTGTTTATTTGTGCCGATTTTAAGGCGGCTTAGCTGTTGTGATATTGTGGCTTGCGCCGGCAAAGACACTCGATTAAGGCAGCTTGCGTTTTTGCCCGACGCTCTCAAGCACCGCCTTTTAAGACGCGGTGCCTGAAGGAGCGTGGATTTTACTTATTATAACCATTTTATTTAAATGTGTCAATCAACCGAATGCATTCCCCTGCTGATTTCGGGAAGCGTGTCAAGTATGAGCAAAACTCCGGTGAGCATCAATCCGAGCGCCGCGGGCAGCGACAGAGAAAGCCCGGCCGGGTCGGCGTAGACATTGTTTAGAAAAACTTCTGTCCCGCACGGAAAATATTTAAGTATTACACAGCAAACGAAAGAGGCCATCGCCCCGTTTAGGGCGCGTGAGGCTGTCAGAACCGGAATGGAAATGCCGCTCTCCATGACGTAGCGGAGAACCTGGCACTGGACGGATAATCCCGACCAGCCGAGAACGGCGGCAAGGAGCGGCAGAGAAATTCCTTGTTTTACCGCTTCGGCACAGCCTGTCGTCACCTCAAGAACACACTTCAAGGTCAGAGCCGCGCCTGACAATCTTTCGGGCAAAAGAGATGCCACGGAGCAAATGCAGGAAAAAAGCATTACCCAAGAGCAGATGGAAAGCATGGCGGGAACAGCCTCCGAAACAGCCTCGGTAAGGCATTTGTTGAGCGGCATTCTGACAGTGTTTTCGGGGCACGGCACAGGTGTGTCGTCGGCGGGCGCGGCGACAAACCTTGTGAGAAAGCCGGTTATCAGCGAGGCGGCGCAAAGTGAAGCAAACAAAATCACTCCCGCTCGGCGGCTGCCCGTCATGGCGACTCCGACAGTGCCGATAACAAACGCCGGTCCCGCGTTGATGCAAAAAAGAGACAGCTTGTAAGCGTCGGACTTGCTTATCAAGCCCCGTTTGAGGAGGAGCGCCGTCATTCGCGCGCCGACAGGATAACCGCCAAAAAGCCCGACAAGCACAGCGCTTGCCGACTCGCCCGAAAGCCGAAAAAGAAAGCGTGTGACTGACGAGAAAACGCCGCCGAGCCATTCGCTTAATCCTGAATATATCATAAAGGAGCAAAGCACCGTAAAGGGAAAAATCGAGGGCAGCACCGACTCGCCGCAAAGCGTAAGTCCATAGCGAACACCCGACGCGGTTTGTGCGGGAAAACGCAGCAGCAAAACGGCGAAGCAGACTGTCCCGGCGGCGGCGGGCAGCAGCCGTAGATTAAAACGGTCTGTTTTCCGCGCCGTTAGAATCCGTTTCATTTTATCACCCCAAAAATAACCTCTGCAAACATTCTTATGCCCCGCCGCCGTATAAAATGTACTTATGCCGACATTTTCCGCATAATATTTGATATGCGCTTTAAGGAGGCGGGTTTTAAAATGGCTTGGAACAGGGCGAAAAGAGCCGTCGGGAAAATCGGGTGCGCGACAGAGCGCATATCCGATGAGCTTGAGCTGCCGAAAAATGTCATGCCCGGCGTGGTTCACATAGAAATGAACGGCAACAAAGAGGCCGTCGTCGACGGCTGCCGCGGCGTACTTGAATATGACGAAAATATCATACGGCTTAACACAGGAAAGCTTATTGTAAAATTTACGGGAAGCCGTCTTATGATTAAAACGCTTAGCCTGAATCAGGCGCTTGTTTGCGGAAACATTGTTTCGGTGGATTTTTCAAACTGATGTCGCCAGGCGTCGCCGCGGCACGGGCGGCGGTTTTACCTCGGTGATTCGATTTTAGATTTCGTCCGATCAAAACGAAATATAGGGGGCGAGACGTTGTTTATAATCAGGTTTTTTCACTTTCTCATCGGGTATGTAATATTTAAGGCGGAGGATGGTTTCCCGGAGAGATTTATAAACTTATGCGCACGCGGCGGCATACCTGTTTGGGATATTAAATGCAGGGGCGGCGTGCTGTTCGGAAAAACAAGCATAAAGGGATACCACGCCATTTCGGAGCCTGCAAAAAAGTCGGGAATGAATGTGAGTGTCTGCCGCAGCATTGGCGTCCCCTTTTTCCTGCGCAAATATCGCCGCCGAGCGGGGCTTTTAGCGGGGCTTTGCGTCTTTGCCGTCTTTATTTTACTAATGTCCGGCACAATATGGAGCATAAAGGTTGAGGGAAACTCCGCGGTTTCGGAAAGCGAAATAATAGATGTTATGGATAAAGTCGGAATAAAGCCGGGAATAAAAGCAAAAAAGATAAACGCCGCCGAAGCGGAACGCCGGGCTCTTGAGCTTCTGCCCGGTTTACAGTGGCTTGCTGTGAACATTGAGGGCAGCACTGTTGTAATAGAGGTTCGGGAGCGTATCGCCGGGGAAGAAAGAGAGGATTATGTTCACCCTCACCACATAGTAGCGGCGCAGGACGGAGTAATTCAAATACTTGAAACATATGAGGGCACAGAAATTTCAAAAAACGGCTCCGCAGTCGCGAAAGGCGATTTAATAATAAGCGGTATCACGGAAAACAAAGACAGCTCCGTCACATTTCATCACGCAAAAGGCTATGTCGCCGCCCGCGTTAAGACAACGCTTGCGGCGCAGGCGGCGCGGGAGCGGGACGCGCAAAGGCTTTGCGGGACAAAGTACAGACTTACTCTTATCATCCTTAACATAAAAATTCCCCCGCGCGCGGCAAAAGCGGCGGCGGGGGCGGAGCTGTATGAAAGCACCCGATGGCTTTATGCGGGTGATAAGTGCCTTCCCGTGGGCTATGTTATGCACAGGAGCCTTTTTTATGAGGACACTTCTAAAAAATACACAGAAAACGAGCAGCGGCTTATAGCTTTGCGCGGGCTTTTGACACAGACTGCAAATGAATTCCGCCGCAGCGAGATTTTGTCACAGACATCTGCGCTCGAAAAGACAGAGCGCGGAATGAAAGCCACGGGTGAATTCACGGCGCTGCGCAACATCGGTCTGGAGCGCCCGTTTTCGGTAAGAGAGACAAACGAGGAGGAAGAGGAGTAGAGAGCGGCGCGCTCAGCGAGGCGGCAGACATTCTATGAGAGACATTTTGCCCTCGATTTCAAAATCCGCGGACATTGCGGGTATAAACAGACAATCGCCGCGTTTCACATCTGTACCGCCTATCTTACCGCCTCCCTCGATGATTGCATAAGCCGAAGGCGTGCCGGTGCGCTCACGCGTCATGCAGTGCGGGACATCTATCCTGTTGAGCGCGAAACAAGGTGTCCTGCCGTAATCAATAAGGCTTGTAACTTTGCAGCCGTCGGCTTCCGACCGCTCGTGCGGGACAAGCTTAAACTTTGCAAGAAGCTCCGCCTCCGTGTGCTTTATATAGTGAAAGCAATCGAACATATTGTCAAAGCCTATGCCCATGTGGCACATAAAGTCAGGCATTTTTTTGCCGCGCATATCGTATTTTTCAAGGCTTATGGTGTAGTCCGTCGGCTCTTGTATCTCAAGAAGAAAGCAGCCGGGGCCTATCGCGTGCGGCGTGCCGCCCTCAATCATAAAAACGTCGCCCGGCTTCACATAAACCTTGTGCATCAGCGCCGCCATGCCGGGTATATCCTGCTTGTCAAACAGCTCGCGCAGGCACTCCTTTGTCACATCTTCTTTAAATCCGAGAAATATATGCGGCTGTTCGCCGTCTATCTCTCTGCCGCCGAGAATATACCACGCCTCCGTCTTGCCGTAATCGGAGCCAAACAGTCCGCGCGCCGCTTCTTTATCGGGGTGGACCTGAATGGGAAGCCTTTCGGCGGAGTCAAGAAATTTTGTCAGGACGCCGAAATTGACGCCAAATTTGCCGACATGCTCCGCGCCGAGAAAGCCCTCCGGGTCGCCGTCTATTAAATCCTTAAGACAGCACTCAACACCGTCCGCCTCGACGCGGCTTTGACCCTCGCGCTCGGGGGCGCCGTCGCGCGGCGGGTTTGTCGCTGTTACGACGGACGCGAGCCAATCCTCCGGGAAATATCCGTCAAGGCCGTCGTTTCCGCGAAATTCATCAAGAAGCTTTCCGCCGAGGTAAATCCTCCAAACCCTGTTTTCAAGCATTTTTAAAGGTTTCAATTCCATCGGTTGTCACTTTCCTTTCATGTTTTCCGCCATCAAAAAGCCTTTGAGTTCACGCGTTATCAAAACAAGGCGCGGCGGGGGCAATTTTCAAAGCTTCTTATAGTTTATCAAACTTTTATCTGTCTTTCAACAGGTTGTTCAGTTCTTTTCTTTTTTCGTTTGCATGATTTTCAATCACCGGGAACACTTTGCTCAAAAAATGCGGCATCGGAACGGAGGCAAACGATTTTGAAAGGAATCGGGAGCCTTGCGCGGCGCGTTTTTGCAAGCTTGAGCCGCCGTTCGTCTAAAAAAGGAAATTCCCGCCCAAATGACGGGAATTTCCTTTTAGGGGTTGCTTTGAGGAGGGGTTGTCTCTTTTTGGGAGACTCTTGGCGGGTACTCGGTGCGGTTCCTTTCATCGCCAAGAACAATTATAATATAATATACAAATATGACGCCCGAATGAATAAAACTTTAAAAATCGTGATGAATTTTGTTAACAAAACAAGAGCTGTTCACCGCGCGGTTTGTTAATAATCTAAGTCGTCAAGAGTTTGTTTGGCGTTGCCTATCTCCATCTGCGCCTTTGCCACCTTGCAAAGGGAATCGGCGTCCCCGCTTGTCGCTTCTCTCGAAAGCGCGGCGCGGCGTGCCAAAAGCTCCTCATACATACGCTCTCTCTTTTTGCCTCCGAGGTCATAAAACAGCATCGGAATTATGCCGAAAGAGCTTGTCACAAACGGAAGAATCGTAAACATGGCAAAAAGCCCGAACTTCGCGTCGTCGGATTGAGCGGAGCCTCTTGTGTATGCTGTGACATCATAGCCTATCCATTCTTTAACCCTAAGCGTGATAAAGTTGGAGAATATGGCGGTCAGCTTTTTCGCAAGCCCTTTGGCGATTGTCGTCATCGCCTCGGAGCGGTAGCCGTTTTTCCATTCACAGTAGTCCATTGACTCATTGTAAAGCTCGGAGGGTATCACCTTTCTTACGCCGTAGAAAAACATAAAGACTGTTTCCCAGACCATCAAGGTTATGCCCATCGGCACAACTCTTTTGTAAAGACCGTTCTTTTTGCCGCCGATGCATCCGATGAGAAAGACGGGAACCATCAAAATGTTGCCTATGTAGTTTGCGACGATGTAGAGCGCCCTGCTGGAGAAATGCCGCCTGAACCACGGGACAAGCGTGTATGCCACCGGGTGGACTATCGCCCCGGGTATTCCGGCAAAAAACGACAAGGACGCGAAATTAAGCACGTCGATAAGATAGTCGGACTTGCTCCCGCTTATGGAAAATCCGTTAAGCGTTTCGGAAAGCGTCAGCAGAAGCACGGGCTTGTTGTTTATGATAGATTTAACGCCCTGCATGATGCTCGGCCGCTCAACCGACTGCATTACGCGCTCGCGCGATATCATGAAAAACCAGAACGCGGCTATGCCGCCGACAATCGTCGTGAAGTTGCCCATGAAAACAAACAGCTTTTTATATGTTTTTTCAGGCGTTCCGAAAAAGCCGTTTCCGACAAGGTCGAGCAAAAGTGTCATGATTTGTTCGGGCAGCTTTTCGCCCAGCATACCTGACATAAAGTTTGCTATTGTTATGAGCCTTGTCCTGTCCACAGGGTGCGGCGTGATTGTCGCCATCATCCCTGTTTGGGCAATCCCCTGAAAAGTCCCGACTCCCTCTCTTATCAGCGCCAAGGCAAGGTAGAACCCGAATTTTGTCATGTCGTTATCCTGAGTGCCGGGGAAAAGAAGCGGAAGAAGCCAATAAAGGCACGTCAGTATTGTGCCGGGGATTGCGAGCGCCATAAGATAGGGCTTGAACTTGCCCCAGCGTGTGCGTGTCTTGTCGACTATGGCGCCTGTGAAGACATCGTTTACGACGTCCCAGATGCCGTTTATAACAGTGACATAGCTTTGAAGCTTAAGGCTTATTTGAACAATGTTTGTGACGAACCTGGCGGAATATAGATTGATGTTAAAGCTTTGCGTCATGTCAAAGACGACATAGCCCACCGTTTCCTTCGTGCCTACATAGCGTCTGTTTTGGTATACATACCCTTCATTTTCGGGAACAGCCGTCCTCGTGTCTTCAGTGCGCGCGTCCTGCTTGTCTGCCACTTAGCCACCTCCGTATATTTCAAGGTTTTTGCAAATCAGCTTCCAAAGCGCATATTTTTAAGGTCGCGGTAGCTTATCAGCTTAATGCCGCACGCTTCGATATGCTGCTTTGTGGCAGGGTCGCGCATCAGGTCATATTCCCACACACGCCTTCTCCAGTTGCCCGTGATGGCCTTAATTTCGTCGCTTTCGACAGCCGGATGTACGTATGTCTCTGTTATCCCCTCCGGGAAAGACTTGTAAAGCTCGTACATATATTCCTTGAAGTTTTCGTAGCTGTCCTTCTGCGGGCCGTCCCAATCGTTCGGTATGAGGTAATCGGGCATGGCGACACCCTTGCTGTTTGCGTATTGCGCGAATTTTCCCGCCATGGAAAGGACAAGCTCCTTGTCGATTTTGATATCAAGCATCTCATTGTCGATTTGAGAAGAAAGAATCTTTGACGGAAATCGGAACGGCAGCCCGTATTCGCCCGCCACATCTATGGCGACATTAAGAAGCTCAAGCCTGCCCGTCTCGATACCGTATATGGAGCCCATGTGATTGTCGGCGTGGGAGGGGTTAAGCCCGAGCCTTTTGAGCTTTTCTGTCTGGGCGATGATCTCCTCCTCAACTTCGTCGATATCGGCGTTTTCCTCGACTTGGTCGCTTTCGTGCCACATGAATCCCTCCTCGTCAATGAGAGATTTCACGCCTTTTGTGCTGACGGGAGCCCACCTGTATGTGTTCCACTCGCATGTGAGCGTCCAATGCACGCCTATGGCAAGATTCGGATTGGCGGCGGCAAACTTCGCCGCCTCAAAAGCCCATGCGCAGGGCGCCATAATTGTTGACGATGTAATCGATCCCTTTAAGAGAAGCTCCATGATTGCTGTGTTTTGCGCGTGGCACATGCCGAAATCATCTGCGTTGATTATTAAATATTTGTCCATAATATACATCCTTTCAAAAATATACAAGCATTATTTTATCATATATAACAAGGTATTGCAACACGCTAAAGAAACTTTTATAAGAAAGTGCCGAAGGAATTTTGTGGTAAACCCCCTTTACAAATAAAGGGCAAGAAGGTATAATATGATTATAAAGTATATTGGGGGTGTTGTATGAAAAGGATCTTATGCCTTGCTGTTTTATCAGCAGCCGTTCTTTTAGTTGGCGGCTGTGCCGAAATCGGATGCGATATCGGCAAATATGACGACTATGTCGCGGAAGTCAGCAATTCCGGCGGCTTCATGCCTGCGTGGGATTCGCTTGGGGACTGTTTAGACAGTGCGGTAAACCGCAAAAGCCAACGTATGCTTTTAAAAAAATCGGACTCAATCATCCTTTTTGTCCTTTATCCTGATGACGATTACAAAAAAAGGAAAGCCGCGCTCCTCAAAGAACACAACCTTTTGACAGAAGCCGTATACAGTGAATCCGACTCAAAGCCGCTGATTGCCGAGACGTCCGCTCTCGTTGAGGGATATACAATCACTGTCGCCGACAACCGCGAGTCGGACAAAAATTACAGCTTTCCGACGTCGTTCGGGATGGTGGGATACAGCGACGAAATGGGCGGCATCGCTTATTTATATTTTTCAGGCGAAAGGACAGCCAACATAAAATCCCTTAAAAAGTTCATCGAGGACAACTTTGTTTTTGAAGTGAAATAAATCTCACGCGCGGCGCAGGGCATTTTATAAAGCCCTGCGCCGCGCTATTTGTTAAGCTCCGATCACCTTGAATATACCCTTACATAATCCACGACAAAATCAAAGGGCGCCATGTCGCTTTTGTTGTTGTTAATGTTGCCGTTTTGTGATTTGACGACTTTGCCGTCACTGTTTGCTCCCGGAATACAGTGGTTGCCGTTGACCTCCGCGGAGAGCATGAGCCACTCCTCGACCTGCGGAACGGCGTCGCCCGTTATCCTGTCCGTCTCGACGCCGTTGACATAAAACACGCATTTGTTTTCGTTCCACTCGACACCGAAAGTGTTATATTCCGTGTAAATATTCGGCGCCTTATATGAGCCTATCGTGACGCTTTGGTGAGCGTCCCCGTAGCCGTCAAAGTGGATTGTCGAGGAAATCGCGTTTCTCTTGAGCGGGTTTGTATATCCGAAATAAGGCGACTCAAAAACGTCGATTTCCGCGCCGTCGCGCCCTGTGCCGTCAATGGTGCCGACACCGTGCGAAAACATCCAAAAAGCCGCCCAAAGCCCTTCGCCGAAAGGCGAAATGCAGCTGCATTCAAAATATCCGTATTTAAATTGCTTCAGCTCCCTTGTCTCGATTGCGCCGGAATACCAGCCCGGACCGAAGCGTCCGTCTGAAAGATATTCTGTCCTCAATATAAGGTTGCCGTCCTCGACGAAAGCTTCTCCGATGTCCCAGTAGCCGCCCCTGCGCGGGCCGTCGCCGGCGGAGCGCCACGAGGTCATGTCAAGCTTGTCGCCGTCAAATTCATCCGACCAGACGAGATTCCAGTCAGAATAATCGATGGTCTGCCCGCGCGGAGTCTGCGGAAGCCCAAACACCAGCGCGCCGATCATTTCAAATATTATCAGAAATGACACAAACAGCCGTTCCAGCATCTTCTTTTCTCTAAATGAAAAGATTGACTTTTTCATTACACCGCCTCCTCTTTTTAAGATGGTAACATAATCGCCGTAATTTGTCAACGGATTCATTCTCCGTTCGCATCACCCGCGCCGCGGCCGTCATCTTTTTTAGCGAATCACATTTGATTTTTGTTTTGACACAGCGAAAATCCTTTGGATACAAGGGATTTTCGGCTTTTATCGGTTTTTATCCTGTCTGTCAATCATGAATTTACCGGTATTATATTTGCCGAGGCTCTTGCAGCTACTTGAGAATTTATTGAATAATATGTACTCTCCTGCACTGACAAAGCATGCTTAACTTCTTCTGCGACTGCTTTTGCCAAGCTAACAGGGACGGCATTTCCAATCATTTTATAACCATCCGCAAGGTTACTATATTTAAAAATGAATGTATCAGGAAAAGTTTGAATCCTTGCACACTCACGAACACTTAAACGTCTATAAAGATGTTCTTTACCGGGCGCAAAAATACGTTTATTTTGCTCGATAAAAATCATTTTAGGTGCTTGTGGATGAATAGGGGCATGACGCCCTCCTGCTTGTATCGTAAATGATTGTTCGTTCCATGTTCTAACGCGATTGCGTGACATAAAAATCGTTGAAAATCCACCTGTCAAATATTCGTGGTTTGCCACAATACATTCACCGTTATTTGTCTTGTTGGATGCTTTTGCAGGTAATGCGTTATTTCTAAGATCCCAAACAGCATCTTTTAATGTTGATTTTTGTTTATTTGGAACAGGGTAATTAAATTTTGTTCTCAAGTCAGTTCTAAATCCAACATAAAATACTCGTTTTCTATCCTGCGGAACATCATAATCAGCTGCATTGAGCAATTTTAAATTAACAGCATAGCCCGCATCTTCAAAGTGTTTTATAATGTTTTGAACTGCGTTGCGATGTATATCAGCGAGCATACCTGAAACATTTTCAGCAACAAAAAACATTGGTTTTTTATCGCGTAGAACACGAATGAATTCATAAAACAGCTTTCCTCGAGAGTCATCTATACCTCGTAATGCACCTGCCTCACTCCAGCTTTGGCATGGCGGTCCACCGATAATACCGTCACAATCAGGTATTTCCGCAGACGTAATTTTTCTTATATCTCTCCTGTCTAGCGGCGTGTCATGGTTCGCTTCATATGTCTCCCAGATTGCACTGTCATATTCATTAGCCCAAATAACCTTGAACCCGGCTTGTTTAAAGCCCAAATCCATACCACCTGCGCCCGCAAAGAGACTGATAATATTCATAACGTCTTTCCCTCCTACCGACTGAGTGTAATAAGTTTTGCCTGCTTTAAAATTGATGGATTGTCAGGTGTCTTAATTTTTACGTTTTTTATCTTGAAGGTTGGGCTAATCAGTCTTTCCAAATTCTTTTTATCTGTATCGGGAAAAGAATTGTATTTTTTTGTGTTTATTATTGCAACAAATTCAAACTTAGTGTTTGCGGGAGTGTAGACATACGAAAATGCTTTTGCAGGATTTTCGATACCCCACATTCCGCGAACGCGCAAATATGTAATGCCAAGCGGATCAACACGGTTTACACGCCCTAATTCGTTTGTTTCTGCAAACTCGACATCCGGGATATTGTTAATACCTGAGCTAATAACAGTTTTTATACGTTCGTATATGTTTGCACTGGCGGCATAATCAACACCATAGACAAAAAACAAGCGTTTTAATTGTTTGCTTTTTACTGAGCCGACAGCATATAATATATCTTTTTCTTGCCATTTTTCGCAGGCACGGCACGCGGCAGTAATCATTGAGCTGTTTGCATATAGTTTAGCTTTAGGATATGAACTATTTAAAGCAAGTGGCGAAATTGTACTTTCAATCTTTTTAACCTCTATTGCGTCACCTTGACGTATAATTATATCTGGTGGATTGTTTTGGTTGCCTTGATAGGAAAAAGCTTGTTCAAAGCGTTCAAGACGTGCTTGTTCGTTTGTTGCAGAAAAAGTGCCCGCAAACATGTCCTTTATGTATTGCTCTAAAGCTTCACCCATATTATTAGCGCGATTATGGCTTTCATAAAATGATCGTAATTCTGATACCGGATTTGTGACTATATTTTCAATTGCAGTTAATATGTTGCTGTTCATCGGATGATTTCTCCTTTAAGACATGAATTAACATTTACTATGTTAACACAATTTCAGCGAAATCTCAAGACAAAAAATCGCTGTAAGCAAATATCACGCGACCCCCAAAAACATTATGTTTTGGGGGCTTGTCTTTTCCTGAACCGCGGCGCCTTAATTTTGCTGTTCTTTGACGCGCGTCAGCCGTGGACAGCTTGATTTATGTCAGGGCTTGTTTTAAAGTGTGCCGAAAATAGTCTTTGCGGTCTATGTCCTCAGGCGCTTTTGTTGCGATTGCAGCGGACAGTTATGCGGCTTTGACCGCTCATGGTGCAAGTAAACATTGTCAAGTCCCACTCGCCCGCTTCCATTTCCTCAACCGCTGTGCCGCGCAGGATTTCCGTACCCGCGACAACATATTCATAAACGACGCCGTCGACATCAATAAACACAACTGAATCCCCCTTGGCAAGCAGATTTATTCTGCCAAACTGACGGCGATAATTGTGCGCTATCAAGATTAGGTTGTTGTCAAAAATTGAGCCTTTGTAGCGATTGGGCGCGTTTTTCAGCTTTGCGTAGCTCCAATCCCTGACTATCGGAAACGACAGTTCCAAAGTGGGCATTTCAAGCACTCCGATATAATGCTCGCCTTCAATTTCGACACTTTTCATTTCGCTGCCTTTTAAAATCTCGTCATAATCGGCGCCGGAGCTTCGCTCGTCCGGTATCATGTCGTAAAGAGCGCCGAGCATGGCGTTTGATTTTTCCGCCGCCCGCTTTTCGTCTGTTATATTGTAGACTAAAAATCCTAAGGCGCAAAGCAAAAGCCCCGCGCCCACTGCCATAAAAGATATTGATAGTTTTTTATTCTTCATTCTTTTTCTTCCCAAAGCCTAAATACCAGCCAACACCAAAAAACAACAAACCAAAAGTCGCGAACACCGGAACGGGCCACCACGGCTGACCTGTTTGCGGCAGCTTTGAGCCGTCTTTGTCGTCCGTGCCGTCCGAGCCGTCCGGTCTTGAGCCGTCTGTTCCGGGACCTGTCTCCCGCCCGTTATTTTTGTCGTCGCCTGTTGAGGGGTGCTTAGAAGCGTCTGCCGGACCCGTCGGCTTTGTCGTGCCTGTCGGGCTTGTCGTACCCGCGGGCTTTGTCGTGCCTGTCGGACCGTGCGGATATTGCTCCGTGGGCTTGGTTGTCGTCTGCGACGAGTCATGCTCATAAGTGTTTTGCACTTTGAAAATGGTTTTGTCCGACGTGTAAATTACTGTGTAGCCCTGAGGAACGTTTTGCTCGATAACAAGCCAATCTATCCGGGAATCAAGGTCTTGCCATGTGTGCGTCCATGAATTGTCGGCGTTTAAAATAACGCTGTCAAAAACCTCGCCGTCGCCGACGAGCTGAATTTTAACTGACTTGGGGCGTTTTTTGTGGCGGTTCGCGTCGTCGTCCCAAACCTTTATAACACGCAAGGATTGATATGTCAGTCCGCCGTCCGGCTTTGGCTCGACATCAACCTTTGGGTTTATGATGATATTATATGCCCAATTATTGTTTGAATCTAAGCTTGGCAAGGACACTAAAACAGGAATCGGGGAATATTGACTGTCGCCCGCAACAAGCTTTTCACCGATTATCAGGTATAGCCCTGTGCTAAGGCCGTTAAATTCGAGCGCTCCGCCAATGTTTGTGACTGCCGAACGAAGCGGGCTGATGTTGTCGACTTTGACATATGCCGCAAGTGTGTTTGCCGCTGCCGCATATCCCGCGGCGTCCAGTCCGTTTATATTAACATGGTAGTCCTTAAAATCGCCGACAAGCGAATATTCCAAGCTTTCGGAAACATCCGCGACACGGTAAATCTTAAACTTGGCGTTGACAATGGGCAGCGTGTCATGGATATATTCAATCTTGATTGAGGACGGGGTGTTGACGTCAATTTTGACGGCCGCGTTAGCCACAAATAAAAAGCTGAACACCAAGACGAAAACGCCGGCGCTTATCGCAAAGTTTCTGTGCTTTTTATAAGCCTTCATCAAACCCCTCCCCTTTTTTGTTTCGTTTCTTATGATTAGGGTCTTTGTTCCTGCCGCGCGTCTTTGTTATGAGCAATAAAAGCAACGCAAAAAGTATGGGCGCCGCAATAATTGGAGCTATCATCAGAGGATCTATTTGAATTGCGTCGGCGGTAACATTGATGTCGCCCTTTGTTTCTATGCGCTTGCCGCGAACAAGCAGGCGATGTGTGTTGACAGCGTATGGCGTGCAGGTCAGCAGCGTCACATAGTCCTTTCCCGGAACAATTTCTAACTCTGAAACGTTAATGGGCAAAACGATTGAAATGTCCTCTACCTCATATGTCAATATTTCTTTCAGCACAATAATCTGAAAGGTGTCGCCTATTTCCAGGCGGTCAAGATTTGTAAAAAGCTTTGCCGAGGGCAGCCCCCTGTGGGCGGTGATGACAGAATGTGTGCCGTCGCCTCCGACAGGCAAGGAAGAACCCTCCAAATACCCGGCGTTGTGCTGCAGCACCTTGTCGGAAGTGCCGTGTAAAATGGGAAGTCTGACATCCAGCTTTTTTATTTCGATGTATCCCATCATTCCGTCGCCCGAGATGTTCAGCTCTTTTTGATATGCGTTGTGCATCGCGCCGCCCTGCTCAAACAAGTTTCCTCCCCTTTGGGCAAGCTCCTTGTTGTAAGCGTGAGCCAAGCTTAAAATTTCCGCCTGCTTTTTCTCGTCTATAAGCCTTACTGTCTCGTCATAGTGTGTTATGGCGCGGGTGGCGCTCAGCTCGTTTATATAGTTGCTGATTGTCGGGTACAGCAACACGGACAGCCCGATGAAAAATATCAAAATTAAAATGATGGTGGATGCGTTTTTTTTCATAAAGCTCTCCCTGCCGCCGCGGTAATGATTTTAAGATTTGTGACAGGCAGGATGTTTTAATGTCCTGTCCCACATCGTCCAAAGAAATCCTTGCCGCCGCAGGCGCGGAATAGTCGCTCGCGCCCGCGGCAATATATAACATTAAAAGCAAGGTTTTGGGTTCGGATTATTTTTCAGTCTGTGCGCACATGCGCTTTTTTGTGATTAAGAACACAACGGCAACTGCCATCATGAGGCTTCCCACGATGTAGAAGATTGTTGTGCCGATGCCGCCTGTGCCGGGAATCTGTATGCCCTTGTCGTTTGAGATTGAGGATACAAAGTAGCCTGCGCCGACAGCAACATCATCGATAAACACTGTCTCTGTCGTGGTGGGAGCAAACATGATGCTGCTGAAAATCAGGTTCGCATGATTTTGATGCACAATAAAGTTGTTAAACGCGTCTATGGTCGGCTGCCTGACAAGACTGAGGTTAGCGGTGGTCTCTAAGCCGTCGCCCCTTCTGTTCATGGTGTTTCCGGGCTTTCCCGCGGCGCGCCACGTCAAAAACTGATCATATGTGGCAAACGGATAGTTTGAGCCGCTCGGCCTGCTGATGTAATATGTGGGAACTCCGTCCGTTAAAAACAGAATCATCTTTTTGTGACCGTTGTCCCTGATTATCGGGTCGCTGTCCAGCATTTCGCCGACTTCCCACAATCCCGCCATATAGTTTGTGCCGGTGGCGCTGCGGAAACAGATGTTATTTGCCGCATCGTAGTCGTTGTCGTTAATTATAACTTGGTAGTCTTTGTTTTTTGTCCAGCTCGTTACGACACCCGAGTCCTTGTAGGCATGATTGGCGTTGCCCGTCGTGTTGTAATAAAAGTTGCTCAAATATACGTTGTTAACTAAAGGCGCGTTGCCGCCGAACCAAACTATCGCGATGTTGTTTTGCTCGTTGAGTGATAAAAATCGTTTAACAAAGCCGTCTTGACCATCTATGCCGTTTAGCATATTTTTGACGGCTTGATCCCGCCTTAATTCGCTTCCCGTTGCGACAGCGTTAGTTGTCGTCGAGTTTTGCATGCTGCCGGAGCGGTCGACGACGACGACAATATCCATCGGATGACCCTTTGTGCGGGCGTCTAAATAAAGCCTGTAAAAATCGTCGCCCGTAAGCGGTGTGTCGGGGTTGGACACGCCGTCACGAAAAGCGTCAATCTGCTTGTGGTGGGGGAAAGCAATGTTTGCGTCGGGATTTATCACGTTGTTATTCGTTACGGTGAACTCAACCCTCGGCAGAACTTCAACATCGTCGTATGAGTAAACAGTGAACGCCGTGGCGCTGCTTGCCGACTGCGTCGAGCCGACGGTGCCGCTTGTGGAAAGAGTTACATAGCGTGTGCTGCGAAGCGTGCCTGTATCTGAAAGAATGAATGCCGAACGGCTTGTTCGCGTTTGAAAGCTGTTGCTGTTATATATCATATATTGGTTGCTGTTGGCGATGCTTTGCAGGTAAAAGTTGTTTCCGTCCTTTACGGCTCTCCACTGCTGCGACGTGTCTGTTTCAGAATTCAGCTTGCCTGTGAGATTGCTGTTTGCGGCGTTATAGCTGAGCGTGTAGTTTCCTCTGACAAAACGATACAGCTTGTTTTCAACAAAGTTGCTTCCGGTGACATTTTTCCAGCCTTGTGTTTGTCTCGGAACAGTGACGACATCCACTGCCGGCGACCACCCGGCTATCGGCGACTCGTAAACAGAATATGTTATCGGATTGCCGTCCTCATCCTCGTCCGGCAGGTCTGTAAACTCGCCCTCCCATCCGCTTGACGCGGAAAGAGTGATTGTCCTGTCGGGCGTCATAAACTTGCCGTTTGCAAGCAGATGAAACACCGATTCGCTCGCGCCCGGCACGCCGCCTTCCCAAATCTTGGTGACGGAGACTGTCATGTCGCCCGTCAGCCCTCCGTTTGAAAACGGACTTGCCATAACGGCGAATTTCTGAATCTCGTCGCTTGATTCCTGCTCTTGAATATCAAACAAATAATTTTTCTGACCCGAATCAAAGTCTATTTCATAGTTACCGCTGTCTAAATCAGACCATGTGTGTTTAATGTTGTCTGACGTGGAGACCCTTAACTCGTCGACGACTTCCCCGTCCTTTTTCAGCTTGACGGTGACAAAAGAGCTTTCGGCCTTTTCGTCAAGCCGCCATATGATGTCTATGACGACCTCTTTTTTGTCAGAGGACGGAAGCTCAACCTTTGGCGGCGCGTAGTGCAGGGAAAAACCTGATTTTGCCTTTATTGACTCCGTTATGACAACACCTTTTATCCCCGTCTGCATTGCCGACGCGTCAATCTGCGCGTAAGGCGCCATGATTGAACCTAAAAACCAGCTGTGGTGAATCAGTTTAATTGTTTTTATATTTGGCGCGAAGTTCCATATTACCCTTGACGCGAAGCCGTCCGTATCCTCTAATTTAAAAATCGGTTTAAGCTCAATTTCTGTCCCGCCCGTGACATTGATGATGATGCAGGAGTCGTTTGGAACTGTGAAGGTCCAGCTGTCGTTGTAAATCAACAGATCGGCGGCGTTGACAGAAAAAATGTTTAAGCTTTTGTCCGTGCCCTTAAAGTTGAGCGACATAGTTCCTTGAGAACCGCTCATCAGAACCTCGCCGTTCGGCTTCATTGCCGCGATGCGCGCATTTTGCGTCTTAAGACAAGCTTCGACGCTCTTGAAATATGCGTTTATGTCCGCGAATTCCGCTATCTCATCCGCTGCCGAGTCGTTCCATATGTAGTTTCCGAGTTTTTTACGCTCCTGCAACGATAAGTTTTCGTTTATCCAGATATTGTTTGATATTTTAGTCGTGGTTTGGACATTCGCGCCGACTGATGAGCCGTTAAAAACAAGCGCCGCGGGATTTTTGTCAGTCGCCGATAAATAATGCGCGCCTATAATATTTCCGCCCACCGCCGCCGAACCGCCAATGTTGGTGACGCTGTCCACATTCCCGAAAGAAAATAAATTAAACTTAGACGCCTCTCCGAAAGGATTTGAGCTTGTACATTTTTGCCATTCATAAGAGTCGGCGGGAATTGAGCCGAATTCACCGTCGGCAAAAACAACCGCGTAAGTTGCAAGGGAATCTGTTTGGATGCTTATGCTGCCGTCTTTTTGCTTTAACGCGTCAACTTCTCTAAAAGTGCCCTCGTCGTATTCGTACAAAAAGGTTAATTCGTCTTCATCCTGCGGCTCAAGACCTTCAATCTTTATTGTGACAGGCTCCAAAAGCTCGACATCCTCGCCGTCTTGAGTTAAAGAAACGTTGAAAACAGCATTGCCTGACGGCTTCACACCGTTGTCGGCAAGCTCTTTTTCGGCAGCTTCAATGTCGCTCCGGCTTATTCCGTTTTGGTCGTATGATTTAAGCTCTATATCACGCGCTTCTAATTTTAAAAGATAAGCGTCGTCGGGAAAAGCCTCGGCGGGGCCTGTGAGAATGATATGTAAGCCGCTTTCCGTGTCCGCGGACAAAACAGTGTCGCCGCTCCCCGGCAAATCTTCCGCGTTCATCCACACTAAGTCAAGTTTGTGAACCTTTACAGTAATTCATCTTGTAGAATCCTGTTTTCGTGCATTATCTCTAACGCATTCCTTTTAAACGTGTTTTTGTTCGTCTTATTGACAAATATATTTGCCAATATCTGCATGATTTTTGTACAAATCTCCAAAAGTAATGGTTTTTAATATATAAATCGTAAAAAATGTGTGTTTTTGTACAATTCTATTTTAAAGTATTTCGCAAATATGGCAATAACGCTTAATATCTTCAAGATATTTGCCGCCAAACCAAACGCTGAATCAACTGTCAGGGATATAAATCCGCACCGTTTAAAGCCTTGACAACTTTAAACCGGTAAATTTTCAAAGTAAACGCAACAGCAGAATTTACTGTACAAACTAAAAAAACAAAAATGTGCAAAATCCCTTGACAATGCCGAGGGAATCATATATTATATTTTAGCGCTTTGCAAGCGATCCATTAGCTCAGTCGGCAGAGCACTTGACTTTTAATCAAGGTGTCCGGAGTTCGAATCTCCGATGGATCACCAAGAGGAAAGCCCCTGCGTATCATTGTTGATATGCAAGGGCTTTTTGCCTTTTATCGCAAATTGTCAAGAGGGCTGAATCTTGTGAAGTTGCATACTGTTTTTCGGGGTTCTGCGGCGTTGATTCATCAAACCAGGTGCCCGACGGCGATACAATCGGGCGATTTCGCAATATATTAATTGACAACAGCTTACAGGAAAAGCTGTTCAAGCAGGTTGTGTGGGTATTGCAAAAAGACGGTATGATTCTCAAAAAGGGAACTATAGTCGATTCTACAATCATAAACGCGCCGAGTTCAACAAAGAACAAGGAGAAAAAGCGAGACCCTGACGCACACCAAACGAAGAAGGGCAATGAATGGCGGTTTGATAGGTTTACCCGTGAACGCTGAGATAAGGGGAGTTTTCTACACGCTTGCGGTTTTCGGCGGAAATCTCTTCATGGCGGGTGCTTTTAACTTGATTTATGCGGTGTTGCCATAAATAAAAGCGGTTTAACAAGTTGAAAATTTCGGATAAAATCAAATGAAATCATAACGAAATCAAAAAATTAACATTATTGGTATTGTTTATTTTGTCCCAATGGTTTATCATTAATCTAAACATAATCTGAAACACAGTCCAAGCATAGTGTTAATTCGGCGGTGCATAACATAAATGGATATCTGCATTTTTCAAAAAGGCTTCAACTTTTCTCAGGATGGACCGGGAAACAGGCTGGTGTACCATCTGCAAGGGTGCAACATGCGCTGCCCGTGGTGCTCAAACCCTGAGGGGATGTGCGCCCCGGGCGATTCGACTGATTCCAAGTATAATTTCAAGAGAGACTCTAATGGCGATTCCAAGGACGATAGCAAGAGAGACTTTAAGGGAGATTTCGGCGACAAGCTAAACCGCTGCTGTGAAACAATCGACACAGACGATATAATTGACGAGGTAAGCAGATCCCGCATGATGTTTTTTGACGGCGGCGGCGTCACGTTCACAGGCGGAGAGGCAACATTGCAGTTTGAGCCGCTTCGGCTGCTTTTGAGCGAGCTGAAAGCGATGGATGTCAACACCGCTCTTGAGACAAACGGCTCCTGCGACAGGCTGACGGAGCTTTTCCCGCTGATTGATTTTTTGATGATTGACTTAAAGCACTACGACGACAAAACACATATTGATGTAATAGGGCACGGAAACAAAACTGTCGTCGAAAATATCTTGTCGGCGGCAAGGCTGCGATCGCAGCTCCTCATACGCATACCCCTCATCGGCGGGTTCAACGCGTCCGCGCGCGATGCCGAGGGTTTTTCCGCCGTTCTTGCCCCCGTTGTCGGCACAAACATCAAGGTCGAGGTTCTTCGATATCACGAATACGGCAGGGATAAATGGGCGCGGTGCGGTATGAAATATAATGTCGAAAACGCCTTTGTCAGCGACAGTCAATTTTTAAGCTTTTGCAGGATATTAACAGACAGCGGTATTGAAATCATTAAGACATAAGGGAGGACTATATATGTACACACACACTGAAGTTGCAAAAATGGCTGTGTCTCTTTTTAAAGAGGAGAGGTCTCTTAAACGCCTTGACGGCTGGTTCCTTGCAAGGGAAGCGGCGCGAAAAGCCGACGACGACGGCGCCGCACTACTCCCCAAGGAGATGAGGGCCGCTGTGGAGCTTGATAGGATTATTGACGATATTCCTCTTTCAATAAGCGACAACGCCATATTCGCGGGCACGCAGCGCGACGCCTTCGCGCGCACATATGCTCTTATAAATCCGTCTTTCAAGGTGGAGACGTTCAGCGGTTACTGCGACCCGACGTCTGTTTTTGACGACATTGTAATCAACGACGAATTCACGAAAGAGAGAGTCGATGCTCTTCGCGACTACACAAGAAAAGGCGACTATGTCTCATCTCTTTCAAAGGTTTATGAGGAAAATGAGGATTATACCGCCGAAGTCGCTTTCTTTATTGAGCAGGTCACAGGTCATCTCATACCTGATTTTCGCCCCGCGCTAAAATACGGCGTGCAAAAAATTATCGGTGATGTCGAGGAACGTATCGCCGCGGAAGCTGACAGCGAAAGAAAAACAGTTTTCGAGGCTGTCGCCGTTTCGCTCAAAGCCGCCGTAAAGCTTGCCGAACGCTATGCCGACATAGCAAGGTCAAAGCAATCCGACGCGTCGGGTGACAGGCTTGAGCATCTCATCATGCTGGAAAAAACTCTCCGCAAGGTGCCGGCACACGGCTCCGACTGCCTTTTTGAGGCGATACAGTCATATATGCTGCTTTGGCAGGTGATGTGCCTTGAGCAGGCTCCGAACCCGTTTGCTTTTTCAGTCGGCAACGCAGACAGGATTTTCGAGCCTTACCGCGCCATGTCGGACACAAGCCGCGAGGAAGCGTCGGCGCTTTTCAAGCACTTTCTCACTTTTTACAATGTCGGCGACAGAAGCTTGGCAATTTCACAAAACATTCTCTTAGGCGGCAAGTCAAGCAAGGGCAACGATTTGACGTCGCCCACGACATACGCTATTCTTGACGCGTATTACGACATGAACCTTCCGCAGCCGATTCTTTCGATTAAGCTGCACAAGGACACGCCCGCGGAGCTTTACCGCGAGATGGGGCGCTTTTTCTTCACGCCGGGCTGCCTGACCCCGTCGCTTTTTAATGACGATTCTGTTTTTGTCGCTCTTAAAAGAAACGGAGTTGAGGACGCCGACCTTCAGGACTACGCCGTCGCCGGGTGCCAAGAGCCGCTTATAATGGGCAAGGATAACGCGAACACGACAAACAGTTGGTTCAACCTTCCGAAAATACTTGAACTGACATTAAACGGCGGCAATTCGCTTATAACCGGCAAAAAGATAGGCGCCGTCGGAGGTCAGGCGGATGCCTTGTCGCTGCTCAAAAATATTCGCGGCGAGTTTTATAAAAATGTCGAACATTATGCCGACCTCATGACAAAAGCCGCCAACGGAGCGTCAAAGGCACTTTCAAACCTCCCTGTGCCGTTCCTTTCCGCTTTTCTCGGCGGGGCCGAAAGCGGAGTTGACGCGCGAAGCGCAGAGCGGCAGGGCACAAAATATAACGGCAGCGGCTGCCTCATCCATGGTTTGTCCGTCATTGCCGACTCGATTGTCGCCATAGACCGCCTTATAAAAGAGCGGCCGCAAGACGCCGAAACTCTCATTGATGCACTAAGAGCTGATTTTAAAGGTTATGACGAGCTGCGCGGTTTCCTGCTTTCTTGCCCGAAATTCGGCAACAACATTGAAGTCGTCGACAGCGAGGCGGCAGAGGTTGCGAACAATGTTTCCGACATAATCGCATCGCGCAAAAATTATTTGGGCAACCCGTTCCGCCCCGATTGGAGCAGCCCCTCTACACACTTGCTTTACGGCTATTGGGTGGGAGCGACACCGGACGGCAGAAAGGCGCGCGAGCAGATAAGCTACGGCGTCGACCCTCTGTACGGCGAGGCGGAAAACGGAATCGGGTTCCGCATATTGTCCTCTATGAAGCTGCCTTATGAAAAATTCAACGGCGGGTATGCGTCACATTTCGGGATTGACCCCAAGTATTTTCGCGCCGAAACTTATGAGGGCAAGGGAGAGGAATTTTACAAAAGAGTCATAAAGCCTTTGTTTTTTAATCCCGGCAACAAAAACATCGCGCCTTTTTATTTATATGTTAACGTCACGACTCCCGAAACGCTTCGCAAGGTTCTTGCGCAGCCCGAAATATACGCGCCGAGCGGGGTTTATATCATGAGGATTCACGGCACTTTTGTTAATTTCCTTGACCTTTCCCCCGCCATACAGCAGGATATTATAAAAAGGCTTGACCTTAATTCAACATGCCTTTGTTAATAAAAATCAAGAGGTAAAACATGAACATCATAGGACTTGACATAGGCACCACCACCATATGCGCTGTCGTCACGGACAGCGTCACGGGCAAGGTTTTACGCTCCGTAACGGAGCCTAACGACACATTTATTGAAAGCTCCGCACGCTATGAAAGAATTCAAAGCCCGGCGCTGATACTCGCAAAGTGTTCAGACATTGTCGAGCGTTTGGCGGCCGAATTTGACCCCATAGCCTGCATTGGCGTCACAGGTCAGATGCACGGAATTCTTTATTGTGACAAAAACGGCTGCGCCGTCAGTCCGCTTTACATATGGCAGGACGAAAGCGGCAACGAACGCTTTGACAAATTCCGCAGCTACGCCGCCTTTCTGTCGGAGGAAACAGGCTATAAAATGGCTTCCGGGTTTGGCTGCACCACATATTTTTTTCATACAAAAACAAATGCCGTTCCGCAAAACTCCGCTTGCTTCTGCACCATTCACGACTATGTCGCCATGCGCCTGTCAGGCAGGGCGGCGCCGCTCGTCCATGTCTCCGACGCGGCAAGCTTCGGTCTTTTTGACTTGGACGCGCTGCGTTTTGATATGCAGGCCGCCGAAAAGGTTGGAATTGACACTTCACTTTTCCCCGAAATCACAAGCGATTTTGAAGTCCTCGGCTATTACGCGGGAGCAACGCCCGTCAGCGTTGCTGTCGGCGACAATCAGGCAAGCTTTTTAGGCTCTGTCCGCGACACTTCCGCAGGTATGCTCATAAACCTCGGCACGGGAGGTCAAATCTCCTTTATGACAGACAGGACAAAGGACGCGGGGCTTGAGATAAGGCCTTGCTACGGCAAAAACTACCTTTGTGTCGGCTCGTCGCTGTGCGGCGGAAGGGCTTTTGCGCTGCTTGCCGATTTTCTGCGCTGCGCCGCCGAATTTGTAACGGGCGAGGAAATCAAAAGCGCCTATCCCGCAATCGACTCCTTTTTGTCTTCCGATCCTGTGCTTTATGACCCTGTCAAGGTTTCCACACGCTTTGCCGGCACACGGGAGCATCCCTCGGAGCGCGCGTCAATAACAAATCTCGGCATTAACAATTTTACGCCGCGGCACCTGATTCTCGGTGTTCTTGAGGGCATGGCGGACGAGCTGATATCCATGTATATGTCGTCCGACCACGGCGGCACGCACACCTCCATTGTCGGCTCCGGCAACGGACTGCGCAAAAATCCGGCGCTGTGCCGACTGCTTGAGGAGCGTTTTCGGATGAAGCTGTACGTCCCGGCGCACCGCGAGGAGGCGGCTTTCGGGGCGGCGCTTGCGGGAATGGCAGCGGCGGGCATAAAGGACAGCGTTGAAAAGGCGCAAGAGCTTATAGCATATGAATAAACAATCGAAAAGGATAAATTTTTATGAAAAAATACCATTTGAACACAAATTGCCTTCATGCCGGATATTCGCCGGAAAACGGCGGACCGCGTGTTTTGCCTGTTTATCAAAGCACAACCTTCCGTTATGAGTCGTCCGAGCAAATGGCAAGGCTTTTTGACCTTGATGAAAGCGGATATTTTTATACAAGGCTTCAAAACCCGACAAACGACGCCGTGGCGGCAAAAATCGCCGTGCTTGAGGGCGGAGTCGGCGCAGTTCTCACCTCATCGGGTCAGGCGGCAAGCTTTTATTCAATATTTAACATCGCTTCAGCCGGAGACCACATCATAGCGTCCTCCGCGTTATACGGCGGCACTTATAATCTTTTTTCTGTCACAATGAAAAAGCTCGGCTTTGACTTCACTTTTGTGTCTCCCGATATTTCAGCCGCAGAGCTGAATTCGCTGTTTAAGCACAACACAAAAGCAGTCTTTGCGGAGTCCCTTTCAAATCCGTCGCTTGTCGTGCTTGACATCGAAAGGTTTGCGGACTGTGCTCACGCGCACGGCGTGCCTCTCATTGTCGACAACACATTCCCGACGCCCGTCAACTGCCGCCCATTTGAGTTCGGAGCCGACATTGTCACACACTCGACCACAAAATATATGGACGGTCACGCCACAAGCGTCGGCGGCGCGATTGTGGACAGCGGCAATTTTGACTGGACACAAAACGACAAATTTCCCGGCCTTACGACGCCCGACGAATCATATCACGGGATCACATATGCCGAGCGTTTCGGAAAAGGGGCATACTCCACAAAGCTTGTGTCGCAGCTCATGCGCGACCTCGGCTCTGTCCCAAGCCCCCACAATTCTTTTCTTCTCAACTTAGGGCTTGAAACGCTTCACCTACGCATGGAGCGCCACTGCGCAAACGCTTTGACAGTCGCAAAATGGCTTGAGAATCATGACAAAGTGTCGTGGGTTAATTATCCCGGGCTTGAGAGCGGCAAATATTACTCCCTCGCGCAAAAATATTTTCCAAACGGCGCGGGCGGCGTTGTTTCGTTCGGTGTCAAGGGCGGGCGCGCCGCCGCTTCGGCGTTCATGGACGGTCTGAAGCTTGCGTCAATCGCCACTCATGTCGCGGACTGCCGCACCTGCGTCCTCCACCCTGCCGGCACGACACACCGCCAGCTCACAAGCGCGCAGCTTGACGAGTGCGGAGTGCCTGCCGACATGCTCCGCCTGTCTGTCGGCTTAGAATATGCCGAGGACATTATAGGCGATATAAAGCAGGCGCTTGACAAAATTTGATTGTTTAAGCCCGCGGCGGCGCGGCATTGCGGCGCCTTCGGCTTGACTGCCCTGTCCTGCACGGTTCGTCGTGCCGGGCGGGGCTTTTTTTGTTCCAAAGCTTTAGCGCAGCTTTTAAAGCACACATTAAGAGCGAATTATCCTTTTTGTTGGGGCATATTGTTTTATTGCGGGTCACTCCGAAAGCCGGGATGGTTTGTTTTGAAATCCGGGGGCGTTTGCTTCCGAAAGCAGGGATATTTGATTCCGAAATCTAAAACGGCATTGATTTCCAACGGCTGTTGTGGTATAAATATATATGCGGTGTTTTATTTTTGTAAAAACAAAAGGGCGGCGAATGATGTGGATAAAGAAAAGGTTTTAACAAGGATTCAGGACAGCGGCGTTGTCGCCGTCGTCAGGGCTGAAAACGCCGAAAAAGCGATGAGGATAACAGAGGCGTGCATGGAGGGCGGAGTCGCCGCTATCGAGCTGACATTTACTGTTCCCGGAGCTGAAAAAGTCATAGAGACGCTTGCCGCCAAATATTCCCCGAGCGAAATCATACTCGGCGCCGGAACTGTCATGGACTCCGCGACGGCACGAATAGCAATGCTTTCCGGTGCGCAATATATAGTAAGTCCCTTTTTTGACTCGGAGACTGTTAAAATCTGCAACCGT
This sequence comes from Clostridiales bacterium, assembly GCA_012523185.1. Classification (GTDB taxonomy): domain Bacteria; phylum Bacillota; class Clostridia; order Oscillospirales; family Acutalibacteraceae; genus UBA1425. The sequence goes on along the minus strand of JAAYIY010000004.1, from coordinate 3,226 downwards.
TACAGAGTCGCCGTCATGCCCGGCGTTATGACTGTCACAGAGGCTGTCGCGGCAATGGACGCGGGCGCCGACATTCTGAAGATATTTCCCGGCGACCTTTTCGGCCCCAAAATCATAAAATCCATTTTAGGTCCGATTCCATACGCAAAGCTGATGCCGACGGGAGGCGTCGACGCGGAAAATGTCGGCGAATGGATAAGGGCGGGCGCCGTCGCCGTCGGTGCGGGGAGTTCGCTGACAAAGGGCGCAAAGACAGGCGACTATAAACAAATCACGGCAACGGCAAAAAGGTTTGTTGAAAATATCAGAGCCGCAAGAGACAGCGGCAATAAATAAAAGGAAAAAACAAGCCGTCAAGGCGCAAAGAGCGGGGATTTCAGCTTTTCGGCGCTTTGACGGGCATTAGGTGAAATGATGTTTGTTGATATCGCGCAAATCAAAATAAAGGCCGGCGACGGCGGCAACGGAGCCGTCGCGTTTCATCGCGAAAAATATGTCGCGGCGGGAGGCCCCGACGGAGGCGACGGAGGCAGGGGCGGAAATATTATCTTCATTGTCGACGACAACTTAGCTACACTTGCCGATTTTCGCTACAAATCAAAATATAAAGGCGAAAACGGCGGCAACGGCGAGACAGGGCGCAGGAGCGGCAAGCAGGGCGCCGATCTTGTCATCCGTGTGCCGCGCGGCACTATAATACGCGAAAAAGAAAGCGGAGCGGTTATGGCGGATATGTCCTCCGACGAGCCGTTTGTCGCGGCAAAGGGCGGCAGGGGCGGCTGGGGCAACAGGCGCTTTGCGACACCGACACGCCAAGCGCCGCGTTTTGCAAAGGACGGCGCGCCCGGCGAGGAGTGGGACATAAGCCTGGAGTTGAAGCTTCTTGCAGACGTCGGGCTTCTCGGCTTCCCGAATGTCGGGAAATCGACGCTTGTTTCTGTCGTGAGCGAGGCAAAGCCGATAATTGCCGACTATCATTTCACGACGATTGTCCCCGTTCTCGGTGTCGTTTATATGGGAGAGGGCAAGTCGTTCGTAATGGCCGACATTCCCGGTCTTATCGAGGGCGCGGGCGAGGGCGTCGGACTGGGGCACGAATTTTTGCGCCATGTCGAGCGGTGCCGTATGCTTGTCCATATTCTTGACGCGGCGGGCAGTGAGGGCAGGGACCCCATAGAGGATTTTGAGACTATAAACAGGGAGCTTAAGATTTTTAACACGGAGCTTGCGCAAAGACCTCAGATTGTCGTCGCCAACAAGATAGATTTGGCGACTGACGAGCAGTTATCAAGGCTTCGTGAATATATCACGGGCAAGGGTTATGAGTTTCACGCTATGTGCGCCCCCATTTCCGAGGGCACGCGCGAAATAGTCAACGCCATCTCAAAAAAGCTTGACACCCTGCCGCCTGTCAAGCGGTACGAGGAGGAGCTGATTCCGCGTGAATTTTTTGAAAACAAAAAAGACAGCGGTTATAAGATTTCAGTCTGCGGCGATGTGTTTTATGTCGAGGCGCAGTGGCTTCTGAAGATTCTTCAGCGCACAAACCTTGACGACTATGACTCGCTGCGATATTTCCAGAGAGTTCTCCTGTCAAGCGGCATCATTGACGACCTCAGGAAACAGGGAATAAACGAGGGGGATACGGTTTCAATTTATGACTTTGAATTTGAATTTGTCAACTGACAAAAAGCAATCGGACCCTGCCCTTCTAAGCCCGCAGTCGCTTGCGTTTATCGGCGACACGATTTTTGACCTGCTTGTGCGCGAGATGCTTGTCAGGCAGGCAAACCGTCCCGTCGGCAAGCTTCATTCGCTTGCGGCTCAGCGTGTCTGCGCCGACGCGCAGGCCGATGGAATTCATTCGCTTTGGGAAAACGGCTGTTTGACGGACGAGGAGGTTTCCGTCCTAAAAAGGGGAAGAAACGCTCACACTTCACGAACACCTAAAAACACGACACAGGCAAGCTATCATCTTTCGACGGCGTGCGAGGCGCTTTTCGGCTATCTTTATCTTAAGGGCGACTTCGAGCGCGTGCTTGAGCTGTTTTCACTCATGTGCGAACAATTTGAAAAGGAGGCCGAGCGGCATGAACAAGATTAAGGCGGCTATCAAAAAGCCTTCCGCCCGCGAGGTCAGGGACTTTTTGCTGGACAACATCATTTGGATTATAGGCGGCGGTATATACGCGAGCGCCATAGATATGTTTGCCGTGCCAAACCAAATCGCTCTAAGCGGCATATCGGGCGTCGCTATTGTCATTAACTTTTTGACTGACTTTCCCGTCGGCGTAACAAACTTTCTCATCAACCTGCCGCTCATGGTTCTTGCCTGGATTTTTGTCGGGCGCAAGTTTGTGTTAAAGTCTCTTTGGGTCGTCACCATTATATCATTTGAGCTTGACTACCTTGCAAGGTTTATGCCCGAATATGAGGGCGACAGATTTCTTGCCGCCGTGTTCTGCGGCATGATTTCCGGCTTCGGGCTTGTCCTCATTCTTGTGCGCGGCGCCACCTCCGGCGGCACAGACATCATCGGCAAGCTTGTCCGTGTCAAGTGGCCTCACATATCAATGGGAAAAGTAATCCTTGCGGCGGACGCTTTTGTCGTCGCCTTGTCCGCCTGGGTTTTCAGAAGCTATGAAAGCGCTATGTACGCGGCTGTGGTCATATTTATCAGCACAAGCGTCATTGACTACATCCTTTACGGCATGGACAACGGCAAGCTTATGATGGTCGTCACGGAAAAGGCTGACGAGCTTTCAAAAGCCATTATCGACGAGTCCTCAAGGGGTGTGAGCATCATTCCCGTCACAGGAGCTTATACAGGCGAAAAAAAGAACATGCTTCTTGTCGCCGTGCGCAGGAATGAGGTTTCAAAGATAAACCGCGTCATTAAGGATATTGACACCGGCGCATTCACAATCATTTCAGAGGTCGGCGAGATACTCGGCGAGGGCTTCAAAACGAGGGATAATTACTGACGCTCACCGCCTTTTAAAGCCATATCCGCCGCCGCTTAAAATCGCTTGCGCTTTTTCAGTTTATGATGTATAATATTATTAAGGCAACATCGCGCAATGATTGTTGTGCGATTGCGCCGTCAGATTTTTCGTCAGATTGTCTAAAAAGCGCAGGCAATACTTTTTGTATTGCCGAGCATTTTTGGGCGATATGACGGAAAAGATGCAAGCAAGCATGCAACAAAGGCTTCAGCCGCTCATTG
>JAAYIY010000050.1 GCA_012523185.1 Clostridiales bacterium | reverse complement strand
TTAATATGCAGCCAAAGACAAAAAAGCCCCTTGAGGAGCGGCTTGCGAGCATGGATGACTTACGCGTGTTCACTCTTTTTGAGGCTCTCAAAGGCGGAGCGGATGTTGAAAGGCTTTTTCAGATAACTAAAATTGACAGATGGTTTCTTAATAAAATCAAAAACCTTGCCGATTTTGAAAACAGCATTTCCAAGGACGGACTTTACAAAGGAGCTTATCTGAAGGGTAAAAAGCTTGGCTACACAGACGCCGCGCTAAAGCGCATATCGGGAGCTGACAGCGTCCCTCACATCAACGCTGTTTACAAAATGGTGGACACCTGCGCGGCAGAGTTTAAGGCGCAGACGCCGTATTTTTACTCGACTTATGACAGCGAGTGTGAGGCGTCCGGCTTCATAGGCGGCAAAAAGGAAAAGATTATTGTTCTTGGCTCCGGCCCCATAAGGATAGGGCAGGGCATAGAGTTCGACTATTCGTCCGTTCACTGCGTGTGGACGCTTAAAGAGCTGGGGTATGAAGTCGCGATAATCAACAACAACCCCGAAACAGTTTCGACGGACTATGACACGGCCGACAGGCTTTACTTTGAGCCGCTCACGCCAGAGGACGTAATGAACATAATAAAAGTCGAAAAGCCGTATGCCGTAGTCGTTGCTTTCGGCGGGCAGACGGCAATCAAGCTGACAAAGTTTCTTGACGAAAACAAGATTAAGATTCTCGGCACGTCGGCGGATGGCATCGATACGGCGGAGGACAGAGAGCGTTTTGACGCATTGCTCGAAAGATTTGGCATCAGCCGCCCGCGAGGAATGGGAGTCATGACGACAAAACAGGCTCTTGAGGCCGCCGAAACTCTCGGCTACCCTGTTCTTCTGCGGCCTTCTTATGTTATCGGCGGTCAAAACATGACCATAGCGCACAGCGGCGACCATGTGCGTGAATATATGGAGATAATCCTCAAGGGAGAAATCGAAAACCCTGTCCTAATTGACAAATATATGATGGGCGTTGAAATCGAGGTTGACGTCATCTCGGACGGCGTCGATGTTTTAGTTCCCGGGATAATGGAGCATATAGAGCGCGCGGGAGTCCACAGCGGCGATTCGATAGCTGTTTACCCGCCGTACAACCTAAATGACAAGATGCTTCAAAATGTCATAGACGTTTCACAAAAGCTTGCGCTGTCGCTTGGCACAAAAGGTCTTGTCAACATTCAATACCTTATATATAACAACAAGCTGTATGTCATAGAAGTCAATCCGAGAGCCTCAAGGACAGTGCCGTACATCAGCAAGGTGACGGGAGTTCCGATGGTTGAGCTTGCGTCAAAGGTCATGGTCGGTCTGCCGCTCGAATCACTCGGCTACGGCACGGGTCTTTACAGAACCCCTCCTTACTTTGCCGTTAAGGTTCCTGTATTTTCATTTGAAAAGCTTTCAGATGTCAACTCCATTTTAGGCCCGGAAATGAAATCGACAGGCGAAGTGCTGGGCATTGGCAAAACGACGTCCGAGGCGCTGATGAAAGGGCTTACATCTGCCGGGTTCGACATAAAGATACCTTCAGTCGGCTGCGAAGTCGGAGTTCTGCTAAGCGTTGAAGAACGCGATTCATCCGACGTTGTTTCATTGTCAAAGAAATTTGACGATCTCGGTATGAAGCTTTACGCGACAAGGGACACCGCCGCCACCATAAGCAAGCTGGGTATAGATGTGACGACAGTAAAGGGCGTTTCGGAGAGCGGCGAAATATTCCGCCTCATGGAAGACGGGAAAATCAGCTATATCGTATATACAGGTGCGCTTTATGATTCCACGGTGGGCGATTACATTGCCCTCCACAGGCGCGCGATACAGCTTTCGATAGCGTCACTCACATCGCTTGACACGGCAAACGCGCTTGCGGATATAATTGCCAGCCGTTACAACGAGCGCAACACCGAGCTTGTCGACATAAACAATATGCGCTCCGACCGCAGTGAATTTCACTTTGCCAAGATGGAGACGTCCGGCAACGACCACATTATTATCGAAAATTACGACGGGGCGATTACTTGTCCCGAATCCCTTTGCGTGAGCCTTTGCGACAGGCACCACGGCATAGGGGGCGACGGCATTGTCTTTATTGAAAGCTCCGACTGCGCCGACGCGAAGATAAGGGTTTTTAATCTTGACGGCAGCGAGGCGAAAATGGGCGGCAACGCCGTGCGTTCAGTCGCCAAGCATCTTTATGATAACGGCTGTGCCGACAATGAGGTAATTACGATTGAAACAAACAGCGGCGTCAAAAACGTCAGTCTTTACATTTCTAAGGGCAAGGTCTCGTCTGCATGCGTAAACATGGGAATGCCGGACTTTGACGCGAAAAAGGTTTTGTCAACACACGACAAGGAGACAGCCGTCGGTATGCCGACAAGCATCGGCGGAGAAGATTACGAAATAACTTGTGTCTCAATAGGCAACCCGCACTGCGTGGTGTTCTGCGACAGGGTGGACGACCTTGATGTGGAAAGAATCGGCCCGGCTTTTGAAAACTCGCCTGTTTTCAAGCACAGAGTGAACACCGAGTTTGTCCGCGTGGTAGACGAAACCACATTAAAAATGAGAGTTTGGGAGAGAGGAAACGGCGAAACTCTCTCTTGCGGCAGCGGCGCTTGCGCGGCAGTGGCGGCAGCAGTCGAAAACGGCTGCATTCAAAAGAACACAGACATTACCGTTAAAGTTAAGGGCGGGGACTTGATTGTAAACTTTACCGACGACGGCATATTGCTGACAGGCAGCACAAAGCTGTCTTTCACGGGGAAATTCGAGTATTAACTTCGTGTTTTGTCAAAGCGCGTCGTTATCAGTCAAGGAAAGGCTCAAAACATTTTTTGACGTGTATGGCGTTAAAACGACAAGACATCTGTCATTTTTCTGTTTTAAATTAACGCCTGATTTCATTAAAATTTAAAGCAAACACAATATGTAGGCTTTTCCTTAAAAATTTATGTCGTCACACTACATATAGTACATCTTTTTTCTTTTGTGGATTTTGTTAAAAAAATATGAAAAAATTTTGAAAAAAGTGTTGACAAGTTACAAATTATATGATATTATGGGTTCACAAGATAAAGGTTGATGGAAAACAACAGCCGATATCTTCAACGCAGACTTCTATGGAGTCCGGTTTCGGAGTTTGGAGGTAGGTTTGTTGGCAGAGGTTATTTATGGCGCGTTGCTTGGCTTGCTTGCCGGTTTAGCTTTCCAGAGAGTCACAGTTTTTCAAATTAAAAGACGAACTGACGAATCAAGCAAAGTAGAGGCCGTAAACACACCGATGGCAATAGCACTCTGGGCACTGTTATCAGCGGCACTGTTCGGGATTGTTTTTTACATAGAGAGCGAAACAATTGTCCGCTTGCAGTACACGTTGATAATGTCGATAGCAATCAGCATTTCAATTGTTGACATCGACATAAGGAAAATTCCGAATGAGTCTGTATTGGCGCTCCTGATTGTCAGAACAATCGGTATCGTGTCGGACCTTGTGGAGGGAAAAGGCTTTGCGGAGGCAGTGTTGCCGTCGCTGATTGGCTTAGCGGTTGCGTTTTTAATCTACTCCGTTCCTTCTATGGTAGGTGTTCCGATAGGCGCGGGAGACACAAAATATAGCGCGGCGATAGGGTTTTGTTTAGGCATTCACGGTTTTCTTGAGGCATCCGTCATAATGGCTTTAGCGCTGTTCATTTACTGGATATACTTAAAGATAACCAAAAGGGGCTCGTCAAAAACAGTCACAATGCAGGGTCCGTACCTTTCCCTCGGTGTGATGGTGGCTCTAATCTTTCCGTTAGAGAAGATTGTTGCGGTATTTGCCAAATAAGGTATGTAAATCAGTAAGCTTAACCGCTCTTGCGGTTAAATAATAAGGAGGAAACAAAAATGTTAAAGAATTGGTTTAAAGATGAAAGTGGCCAAGGCATGGTTGAATATGGCCTCATCATCGG
>JAAYIY010000049.1 GCA_012523185.1 Clostridiales bacterium | reverse complement strand
CGGAGCTTGGCGGTCTGATAGGTTTACCCATGAACGCTGAGATACGGGGAGTTTTCAACACGCTTGCGGTTTTCGGTGGAAAACTCTTCGTGGCGGGTGCTTTCAACTTGATTTATGCGGTGTTGCCCTAATTCTTTTTATAGTCAATTTGAGAAAATCACAATTCATTTGTTGTGATATAATATTTTTATTGTTTCTTGCTGTTTATAGACTTAAAAAGATTTTTGTTTGTTTTGTATATCTTTTTGTACACCTCAAAAAACTTATCATATATAAGCTTGTTTGAAAAGTCAGGCTCAAACACTCGGTCGACGGGTATAAGGCTTTTGCATTCGGAGATGCTCCCTATGACGCCAAGCCCGACGGCGGCAAGCACGGCGGCGCCGACAGAGCCTGCGTTTTGCGGACTTTTTACAGTCTCGACCCTTTTGCCGGTGCAGTCGGCAAGCATCTGGCATATAAACGGCGACACAGCTCCGCCGCCCGCAAACCTTAACGCGTCAGACGTTTTCACCTTTTTTTCCTGTGTTTCAATAAACCAGCGCAGATGATAGCAAACTCCCTCCAAAACCGCCCTGATAAGCTGCGCCTTAGTTGTTTCGAGGCTTATGTTAAAGAACATTCCGCGCGCGTCAGGCGCCTCAAACGGGCATCTGTTGCCATGGAGCCACGGCGCAAACATGACTCCCCCGCTCCCCGCGGGTGTCTCGGAAGCCGAGTCGGTCATTATTTTATAAACGAGGGACGCCTCCGTTTTTTCACTGTAGGCGCCGATATCGTCGAGGACAATGTTGTCTCTTGCCCACTCAAGGCATTTTCCGGCTGTTTCAAGCTCTGCAAAATAATTATATTTCCCTTTTTCGGCGCCGACAATTGCCGCCACCATCGCCGCGGCGTCAACAATGCTTTTTTCGACGACTGTCCCAACCCAGCCGGAAGTCCCCCAGTAGACATGTGTGTCATTCGGCTCAACCGCGCCGGCCGCCACACCTATCAGCGACGCGTCGCCGCCGCCGCCAAAAACAGGAATACCCTTAACAAGCCCAAGCTCTGACGCCGGCTTTTCAGACAGCTCCCCCGCTTTTTGCGAGCAGTCGATTATTTTTGGCAGATGCTCGAAATTAACGCCGAGCATTTCGCACATCTCACGGCTGAAGCGTTGCCCTCCTTTTCGTATATCATACAAAAGCGCCGCAAAAGCAGAGTCCGGCGTCATGATAAACTCACCCGTCATGCGGCAGACTACACTTTCTTTTACATCGAGCCATTTATATATCTTTTCAAAGCTTTGCGGTTCATTTTCTTCGACCCACTTATATTTCCAAACCGGATCCTTAACGCTTGCGGCGACCGCACCAGTTATTTTAAGTGATTTCAAAAGCTTGAAAACATTTGCCCCGGCAATCTGAAACCCATGCGCAAGTCCTTTTTCAAGCTGCTTTTGAGCGCGCTGGTCCATATAGCTCATCGCGCGCCTTATGTGCCTGCCGTCTTTGCCGACAAGGACAAGTCCCTGCATCTGCGAGCAAAAGGATATCCCGTCAATTTGCTCGGGCGGCAGCGCGCTGTCGTTTAAAACTTTTCGTGTTGTCTCGCAAAGAGCTTCCCACCATTCGTCAGGCTCCTGCTCGGCTCCGCCGTTCGGCAGGACATAAAGATTGTATCCGGCGGCGGCAAAGCTCATAAGTTCGATTGATTTGCCGATATTAAACAAGCATGTCTTTACACCTGTTGTTCCGATATCATATGATAACACGGTTATGTTTCGGCTCACAGGACACCACTTCCTTTCACAATCAATATCTTATCACAAATATATGATTGATTTCAACATTTTGGAGGTTTTTATAATGGATACCAATTTCGCAATTTCAACTTACCCTGACGCAAAAGAAATAACGGAGCGGCTTAACAAGCTCATCAAGCAGCCGATTTACACAATTTCTCCGGATTCCCTCGCAAATTATGAGGAGGAATATTACGGGGCAAAATGCCAGAAAAGCAAGGCGATGATAGACGAGGCGCGGCAGATTATTCCCGGCGGCGTTCAGCATAACCTTGCGTTCAACTATCCTTTCCCCCTCGTTTTCACAAAAGCCGAAGGCGCTTACCTTTATGATTTGGACGGAAACAAATATTACGACTTCCTTCAGGCGGGCGGTCCGACTGTGCTTGGGAGCAATCCGATTGCCGTCCGTGAAAAGGTCATCGAGCTTCTTAACGAATGCGGTCCGTCGACGGGACTTTTCCATGAATATGAATATAAGCTCGCAAAAAAGATAGCCGACAACTTTGAAAGCGTCGATATGTTCCGAATGCTCGGCTCAGGCACAGAGGCGTGTATGGCGGCAATACGCGTCGCCCGCCTCGCGACAAAAAAGAAAAACATCATCAAGATGGGCGGAGCGTACCACGGCTGGAGCGACCAGCTCGGCTATGGCATACGCGTACCCGGCTCAAAGTTTACACAGGCTCACGGTGTGCCTATTTATATGTTTATGCACACGCAGGAGTTTTTCCCGAACGACTTAAAGGATCTTGAAAAGAAATTAAGGCGCAATCAGCTCACCGGCGGGACTGCCGCTGTGATGATAGAGCCTGTGGGTCCCGAAAGCGGAACAAGGCCGCTTGACAAAGACTTCAACAAGGGCGTTGAAAAGCTTTGCCGCAAATACGGAGCGCTGCTCATATTTGACGAAGTCGTCACGGCTTTCCGCATCGGCATGTCAGGCGCGCAAGGATATTTTGGCGTTTCGCCTGATTTAACTGTTTTCGGGAAGGTTGTCGCGGGCGGATATCCGGGCGCCGGCGGAATCGGCGGAAAGAAAGAATATATGAAATATCTCGGCGCCGGTCTTGACGGCAGCACAAAGGTGAAAAAGGCCTTTATGGGCGGCACATTGGCGGCGACTCCCATTTCCTGCGTCGCGGGCTATTACACGCTTTGTGAAATTGAGCGCACAAACGCCTGCGCCGCCGCCGGTCGGATGGGAGACAGGATAACAGCCGGTTTGCGGGAGCTTATCAAAAAATATGATCTCCCGTTTGTGGCGTTTAATCAAGGCTCAATCTGCCACCTTGAGACTGTCGGCACGATGCACTTTTCAATCAACTGGAAAAGGCCGTGGGGCATACCGTCCGTGCTTTCAGCCACATCCGCGCGAAAGAAGGAAATGGAGCATATGGGCGCCGCTTATATGGCGGAGGGGCTTGTAACGCTTGCGGGCAGCAGGCTTTACACAAGCGCCGCATACACTCCGGAGCTGATTGACGACGCGCTTGAGCGCTTTGACAAGGTCTTTGCCAACGTCGAAATAAAACACAACTGAATATTACGCGCGGCGCGCGACGGGAGTTGAAAAAATGGATATTCTTGAAGCTAAAAAAGAAGTTATTAAGGCGGGCAAGCTTTTGCTTGAAACGGGGCTGATAGCTCGCACATGGGGCAATATCAGCTGCCGAATCAGCGACACGCAGTTTGTCGTCACGCCGAGCGGGCGCTCTTATGAGTCGCTTTTGCCCGAAGATATTGTAATCGTCAATATTGCCGACACATCCTATGAAGGAGACGTCAAGCCCTCGTCGGAAAAAGGAATTCACGCCGACTGCTACAAGCTGCGCCCGAACGCTAATTTTGTCATTCACACACACCAGACAAACGCCTCTGTTTTGAGCGTTCTTAACCGTGACGTCGTCGTCAAGGGCGCCGATATGATAAAGCTGCTCGGCACAAGGATTCCTCGCGCCGCATATGGCTTGCCCGGAACAAAAAGGCTGCGCGGGCACGTTCGGCGCGCCATAACGAGCGGCGGCGGGAATGCTGTCATTATGGCACACCACGGCGCGCTTTGCTTTGGCGAGGATTTTGGCGAGGCATTCAAAACAGCTCTTAATGTTGAAAAAGCTTGCCGTGAACGATTCGCCGCCGCCCCGTCGGGCGCGCTTTCGCCCTTTAAGGGATATGCCGCGGAAACGGAGCGGGTCGGAGACGAAATCAAGACAGTGACGTCAATTAACGACGGCTGCGCTGATGCCGAGAATCTTATTCACAGCGCAATATACGACGCGCGCCCCGACATAAATCATATCATACACAACACCGGCGGCTATGCCGTCTCCTGCTCTCGGGGCAAAAAAACGCTGCGCCCGCTTCTTGACGATTTTGCGCAGCTTGTCGGAAGAAACTTAAAGATTGCCGCCGAAAACGAACGAGACATAGCAAAAAAAGTCCGCGGTAGAAATGCCGTTCTTGTCCGCGGCAGAGGCGCCTACTGTTTTGCGGCGACGCAAAGCGACGCCGGGGCGGTGGATGCAATTTTGAACAAGGGCTGTAAAACAAAGGTTGAGGCATCAAAACTCGGAAAGCCAAAGCCCCTCGGCAGGATTGACTGCGTGATTATGAGAATAATATATCTGAAAAAGTATTCAAAACAACAATAATATTGAAAGGTTTGATAACAAAATGCGCGAACATAAACCGCACGCTGTAAGCTATGGCATCTTAAAAGGGATGGTGCCGTCCATGCGTTACGACGGCACGATGCCTTTTTCATTGTGGCAGGACGGCGCCTTAAAAAAGCTGAACGAGCTGCTTGGACTGCCGCTTAAAAAATGCGAGGAGCTTTTTAAAATCGAGTTTGAAAAGCCGCATGACGAATACAACGAAACAAGATTTTCGTTCCAAAGCGAAGAAGGCTATTTTGTGCTTTGCCATCTTTTAGTGCCAAAGGGCGCCGCGGCTCCCCTTCCGCTCATGATATGTGTACAAGGTCATTCAACAGGTATGCACATGTCGCTCGGCGTGCCTCTTTATGAAGGTGACGCGGAGGAAATAAAAGCAAATGACAAAGACTTTGCCGTTCAGGCGGTCAGGCAAGGCATGTGCGCCGTAACGATAGAGCAGCGGTGTATGGGTGAATGCGGCGGGACTCCGCACCCTGATTGCGCTCTCACGGCAATGACTGATTTGCTTGTCGGCAGGACGCTCATAGGCGAAAGAGTTTGGGATATTCAGCGCCTTATCGATGCTGTTACGACACATTTTCCCGTGGTAAACGCGGATGAAATTTATTGCATGGGTAATTCAGGCGGCGGCACCTCGACTTTTTATGCCGCCTGCACTGAAAAACGCATAAAGGGCGCTATGCCCTCCTGCTCTGTCTGCGAATACGAGGATTCCATAACTCCGATGAGGCACTGCACCTGCAACTATATTCCATACATAAGAAATTATTTTGAAATGGGCGATTTGTGCGGTCTTATCGCGCCCCGAAAGCTTGTTATTGTGGCAGGGGAGCAAGATGATATCTTCCCGATTAACGGCGTTATAAAATCATTCGACACAGCAAAAGTCATGTTTGATGCCGCAGGAGCGAAAGACAACTGCGCGCTCGTCGTCGGAGACGGCGGGCACAGGTTTTATCAAGACATTGCCTGGAAAGCTTTTAACAAGCTCACAGGCAAAACAAAAATAAAATAGCCCTTGTTTAAAAGCACGAATACGGGGCGCGGCAAAGACCGCGCCCCGTATTCGTGTGTGTATGTTTGGCGGAAGAAATGAGATAAAATCTCGCCTGTTGTTGAAACTGAACAAAATAAACTCTTTTTGTTCGTATATTTAGTGTACAGTATCAAAAAGAAAATGTCAATACACTTTCGGGAATTATGTAAAAATATATTACTTTACTTATTCCTTTGGCTTTGAGAGCGCTCTGTCCTTTTCGAGTGAACTTTCGACAGCCTTGATGACAGCATAATCAAAGCCCAGCTCCTTTAAAGCGGCAATCCCCTCGATTGTCGTGCCGCCCGGAGTGCAGACATTGTCTATAAGCTCGCACGGGTGCGTTCCGCTTTCAATTATCAGCTTTGCGCTTCCGAGAACAGTCTGGGCGGCGATTTTCAAAGAAAGCTGTTTGTTTATGCCTATTTTAACGCCCGCCCTCGCGAATTCCTCGATAAACAAGTATGCGAACGCGGGACCGCACCCGGCAAGGACGCCGAACAGCGGAAAATATGCTTCGTCCAGCTTTATGCCTGCGCCGATTGAGCCGCAAATCTTGTCAGCAAGCTTTTCATCGCTGTCAGAGGCACGCTCGTTTAAGCAGTATGCCGTCATTGCCTCGCCGATAAGAGCGTTTATGTTTGTCATAAGCCGTGCCGCGCGCGGCTTGCAGCTTAAAAACGACTCGACGTCGGACAGCGAAAGCCCCGCCGCCACTGAGATGAGCAGCGGGTCATTATTTTTAAGCGAGGTATCGATATCGGCAAGCAATGCCGAAAAATCCTTTGGCTTTACGGCCAATATAACAGCATCCGCATCAGAAGCTAAATCGTTTGCGCTTTTTGACAAGTTTGAGCCGTATTTTTCCCTGCATTCTTCAGCCTTTTCGGAAAAAACGTCAAAAACCCAAAAGTCCGAGCCGCTGAAGTTTCCGGATTTGACGCATCCGCCGATTATGGCGTTTGCAATGTTTCCCGCCCCGATTATGCCGATTTTCATTTTGCTACCTCTTTATCATTCTTTTATTTCAGATGTGCAATTTGGGCATCTTGTCGCCTTGATGTCTATGACAGACATGCAAAAAGGACAATTCTTTGTGGTCGGCGCCGCTTCGGGCTGCGGTTTTTTGCCGATTTCGTTGATGCTGTTTATCCCCTTTACAAGAAAGAAGATTACGACTGCCATAATAAAGAAATTAATAATCGCCGAGATAAAAAGTCCGAAACTAAGCACCGCCGCCCCGGCATCCTGCGCCTGCGTGAGCGTGTCATATTTACCGCCGTCAAGCACAACAAACCAGTTTGTAAAATCGACGCCCTTTGTTATCAGGCTGATTATAGGCATGATTATATCGTCTACAAGGGAGTTGACAATTTTCTGAAAAGCGCCGCCGATTATTACGCCGACAGCAAGGTCGATTACGTTTCCGCGCATTATGAATTTTTTGAATTCGGATGATATGCCTTTTTCTTTTTTCTTTGACATTTTATTACCTTCCTTAACTTTTTATATTAAACTAAAACAGACGCACTCCGAGCGCGTTCGCCAAGTTTCCGCCGAGTATTTTGTCTTTTGACTCCTCCGGTATGTTAAGTTCTTTTATCCTCTTTATTGCGTCTTTGTTGTATTCGACCGACTTAAACGGAAAGTCAAGCCCGAATATGCTGTTGTTGTCTGTGGTCTGTTTCAGCAGTGTGTAAAGCCTTTTGTCGCTTATCGACCAGGAATCATCCTCACCGGCTATTGATGTCCAGCCCGCATAGACGCGCGGCTGGATGCCGTCGCGCTTGTTGTTAACCATCACGGCGAGAGCCTCGTTAAAAAAGCTGTATCCTCCGATATGCTCCATGCTGAAACGCAGGTTTTGAAAGTTATAAGCCACCTCGTCAAACAAAACCACAGCCGTATCACGCATCCTGTTCCAGTGTATGCCTGAATGGAAGCTGATAAAAAGACCCAGCTCCTCACACTTTCTGTAAATCTTGAATGCTTTTTCCCCGGCGAGGGGAAGGTCTTGCACCTGCGGATGAATCTTTATTCCCTTAAATCCGTACCCCGCGATTTGCTCTAACTGCGCGTCGGTGTCGCCTGAAGGGTCGACAGTCCCGAAGCCGACAATATCGTGGTTACCCTTTATTTCATCATAAAGACTTTTGTTTTGGTCAAGCTCGATTCCGTTGGAGCGTAAAATGTCCGGAAACGTTGAAAAAGCGACGCATTTGTCAATTCCGCACTCATCAAGGTATCTTTTCAGGGCGTCAACAGTCCCCTTTTCCCGAACTTGCTTTGGATAAATGTGCGCATGGTTTGCAAAAATCATTGTTTCACCTCTAAATTTTATTTTTTTCATTAGTGTCTAAATTATACTAAGGCAACACCGCACAATGATTGTTGTGCGATTGCGCCGTCAGATTTTTCGTCAGATTGTCTAAAAAGCGCAGGCAATACTTTGTGTATTGCCGAGCATTTTTGGGCGATATGACGGAAAAGATG
>JAAYIY010000048.1 GCA_012523185.1 Clostridiales bacterium | reverse complement strand
CGGAGCTTGGCGGTCTGATAGGTTTACCCATGAACGCTGAGATACGGGGAGTTTTCAACACGCTTGCGGTTTTCGGTGGAAAACTCTTCGTGGCGGGTGCTTTCAACTTGATTTATGCGGTGTTGCCTTAAATCTATTTTACCATATTTTTAAAAAAATGCAACCGTACTTGCACCTAAAATATCCTTTCGGAATACATATATTAGGGAAACAGTCTTAACTGGAGGGATAGTTGTGGTAATTGAGACAGATTTTTATCTGGGTTCAAACACGCCGGACGGCTTTTATTCGCTTTATGACGAAGTTTATGACCATCAGGACGGTTGGCGCATGTTTATTATTAAAGGCGGACCCGGCACAGGCAAGTCTCGCATGATGAAACAAATAGCCGCGAAATGTGACGAAAATAATCTCCCGTTCGAGAAAATTTGGTGCGCCGCGGACCCGCAATCACTTGATTCTCTAATCTTTGAAGATGTAAAAGTATGCGTCTCCGACGGCAATCCGCCGCATACGCTTGAGCCTCGCTTTCCCGGCGCGGTGGAGACAATCGTAAATCTCGGCGAATTTTGGGACGCCGAACGGCTTTACGCGGCAAGAGAGGAGATTGTTCGCCTCACAATGGAGAACACATCAATGCACCGCCGATGCGTGCGATTTCTTGAGGCGGCGCAATCCCTTAAAAACGACGTTTGCAGGATAGCTTTCAAATATACTGACGAGGACAAAGTCGAGCGCTACGCTTCCCGGTTCGCGGCAAGGAAATTCGGCGCGCCCAAGGGCAAAATAGGAGCGGAAAAACGGCGTATGCTCGGCGCGTTCACGCCTGACGGCATAGATTTTAAAAAGGAAACAGTCGAGGCCTTGTGTGACGATATTACAGTCATTGAGGATGATTTCGGTTTCGCCTCACACCTGTTGACGGGCATTGTCAGGGGATACGCTCTCGGCAACGGTCTTGACGTAATAAGCTGTATATGCCCGATGAACACCTGCGGTACGCCGGAGCATCTGCTGATTCCGGAAATCGGCGTCGCGCTCATAACCTCCAACAGCCGCCATCCGCTTGATTTTAAGGGCGCGTCAAAAATACGCGCCTCAAGATTTACGGACAACGCAGTCATGCGCGAGCATAAAAGCCGCATAAGCTTCAGCCGCCGCACAGTCGGCGAACTGATTGACGAGGCGGTTGTGTCGCTTGCCAATGCGGTTAAAATTCACAATGAGCTTGAAAGGCACTATATAGACGCCATGGATTATAAAAAGGTGCAGGAAACCGGCGAAAGGATTGCGGCGCTTATTCTAAGCTTGCCGCGCGAATAAGATTTGCCGAGCTGCGCTTTTTAGACAATCTGACGAAAAATCTGACGGCGCAATCGCACAACAATCATTGTGCGGTGTTGCCTTAAACATATATGAGTTTCCTGACTTTGTTTTATAAAAGGAAAAGCCGCCCCGAAAACGGGACGGCTCGACTTTTTGTTGTTTTACAGGATATATATTCTGACTCCCCTGATGCCGAAATTGACGCAGTCGCATTCGCGGTTCATATAGAGGTCGACATCTGCCCAGCCTCCGTCAACAAACCCGCCTGTGTCAGCCGCCACGCAATAGCCGTAAACATATTTTCCGTCAAGCGAAACAATATAAAGCTTGCTGCCGTAGGGAATGACCTTTGGGTCAACCGCAACATAACCTTCCGCCGCCGGTATCCCCGTCGCGGTTATTCCGCCGCCGGAATAAGCTGTCGCGACGCCGTCAAAGCACGATGAATAATTTTTCGGAAGACCGTTTTCGTCAAGCTCAACATGGTCAGACGACATAAGTCTTGAAATCGAGCATTTTTGGCTGACGTTTATCTGCTTTGTGCCGATTGCCTTAATCGCGGTTTCAGGCTCGATGTTCGTCGTCACGCTGACACAGTCAGAGCTGACAAGCTTGTCGCCGATATATTTGTCGTTATAGACCCTGAGCGCCTCGCCGTTTTGCCCTTTTTTGATGATTTTGCTTTGACCGTCATAAAGTGAATCGTCCTCGCACTCTATTGTCGTGTAGGCGATTTCCTCAATGGCTTCCCGCTCAATGTAGCGGCACCTGAGAACCTTCACTTCCATTCCGTCGCGCAGCAAATCTCCAAGCTCGCAGCCGTCAAGCTCATCCTCATAGCCCAGCGCTATGCCGCACGCCGTGAGCGCTTCGCCCACCTTGCCGCCCGTCGCGGTGAACACCTCTGTCTTGCCGTCCGCCGTGACATACACGTCAAACGCGTGCGCGACTTCGATTTCCATGCCGTCGAACGAAAAGTCGTCGACAAGGCAGTTGATATAATCGTCGGGACCGAGCGATACGCCGTTTTCCAAAAGCAGCTCCCCGACTGTGCCCCCCGTTGAGACAAATCTCTTTTTGCCGTTGACTGTCAGCTCCGCGACGCCCGACTTGTAGACGGTGATAACGCTGTTTTCCCCTTCATAAGGAGCGGTTACGTCGAGAATATCGCTTGAGCCTACGTCAAGACCCGCGTTGTTGACAATCTTGTTCGCGTCGGACATGAATGTCTTGACTTGCGCAATCTTCTCAATCTGCGCGTCGTCGGCGACCTCTACATGATATACAGGGGCGGCGAGCGACGCAAATGTGACTGTGAGCGAAATGGCGAACGTTGCCGTAACAGTCGCCACGGCTGTCTTTTTCTTGCGGCTTGCAGGTGCTGCGATCTTTTTGACGTCATCGCACTTCTTAAACACCTTGTTTGTCATTGCTTTTCTCCTTAAAATTTTGATGCGGGATTGAAGTTTTTTGTCTTGCATCAAAGTTTTTGTTTGCAACGTTGCCTATTATATTGTCCGATTTTTGGTTTGTCAAATTTTTTTATTCAAGTTTTTTATGCACTTTGCACAACTATTTTCTGCCTATCATGTCTGATTAGAATGATTGCCGAAATATATTGTCGATTCAGCTTCGTTTTTTTAAGATTTGTTGTGCAAAAGAGAAAAGTTACAACAAGTTACAAATTGTTTAAAAGTCGTAACAAACCTGTAAAACTCGTTGAAATGTGTAAAATCAGAAAAACGACGCGGCTTTGCATTTGCGCGATTTTGTGGTATAATCATGCTTGTAATATAAAAAACAATATTTAGATATCTGAAAGGTGAAAACATGAACTTTAAAATCAGCTCTAACGGCGCATCCGAAGGTTTTTGCTTTGTCAAAAGCGCCGAAAGAAGGACGACTGCAAAAGGCGCGCCTTTTCTTGACATTCTTCTCACTGACAGCGCCGGTGAGATTTCTGCCAAGCTGTGGGATTACAAGGAAGATTCTCACAGCTGGATAGCCCCTAACATCATCGTAAAGGTAAGGGGTGTCATATCAGAATACAACGGCTCCGACCAGATGCGTATCGAAAAAATACGCCTGATAACAGATCGCGATAACGTAAGCTTTGAGGACGTCATTCCGAGCGCCCATTATGAAGGCCGCGATATGCTTGACGAGATTTACGGCATTGTTAAATCTTTTAAAAATGACGAGCTGCGCAGGCTTGTCCTTGACATTATAGGTATATACGAGGATAGGCTGCTTTACTGGCCTGCCGCCATAAGGCTGCACCACGCTGTCCGAGGCGGTCTGCTGCTTCACATACTTTCAATACTTAGGCTTGCGCAAAGAGTTTGCGAGATCTACCCGTTTATAGACAGTGAGCTGCTTTTTTCGGGAGCGATACTTCACGACATCGCAAAAATCGAGGAGCTTGAAGTGACTGACACAGGCGTCGCAACCGGTCACACGACAGACGGCGCTCTCATAGGTCATCTTGCGCGCGGCGCGATTATCATTGAAAGCCGCGGCTCGGCTGTCGGCGTTTCCAAGGAGACGCGTATGCTTTTGGAGCACATGCTCCTTTCACATCACGGCGAGCCGGATTTTGGCTCGGCGACACGTCCGATGTTCCTTGAAGCACAGATATTGTCGGAGCTTGACATGCTCGACGCGCACATCTACGAATTTTCGCTTGCCGTGAGCGGCGTCGAAAGCGGCGGGTTTTCCTCAAGGCAGTGGGCGCTTGACAACAGAAGAATTTATAATCACGGCAGGTCGGACACAGAGGCGCAGGCAAAGCTCTTTGATTAAGGCACATTCACGAGGCTTTGACATGACGCCGCGCGGTGAGCGGAAACGGCAAAGAATTTTTTGCTCCCTGACGCCCGAGTTAAAACTGTATTTTTGTTTTCATAAAAGCAAAAGCCCCCGCATACATATTTGCAGGGGCTTACACTTTTTATGAAAGGATCTTGAAACTATGCAGGAGTTTCAAAAATACTCAAACACGCCGACAGAGCGTAAAGGCAGGGCGGAACGCGCGGCGACTGCCGCGAAGGAGGAGCGAAAAAAAAAGGAAACCATGCCGCGGGTTATGCTTGTTCAATCAATTGTCTGCGCCGTGCTTGTGCTGACGGCTTTGGGGCTTAGCAGGACGGGCACCGGACTGTATAAGCAGCTTTGCGCGGAATATATCAGGATAATGAGTGTTGACATGAGCGCGCGCGAAATCTGGTCGTCCGCAAAAAGCATATTCAGCTCTTACGGAATTAATCAGGACGCCGCGGAGGCGGGAAACGGGCAGGACGATGAAAACGCTGTTTATGCCGATCACAGCGCCTTTGACGAATATGAAAGCACCTTGGCTTCGGAGGAGACGACATCGGCAAAAATTGAGGAAGACGCTGAAATAACCACGATTACTTCATCCGGCGGAGAGGATATCAAAGTGCTTGACGCGCTGATGGAGTCCTCTTTTGCGCCGGTTACATTATCTGTCAGCGCCGTGACCCCGGTGTACGGCAAAGTAACCTCCGGCTTCGGCTACAGGGAAAACCCCATAAAAGGCGGTGAAAGCTTCCATACCGGCATAGATATCGCCGCTTCAAAAGGCACGAGAGTCGCGGCTGCTTATTACGGCGTTATAGTTGAGACGGGCTGCACGGAGGCAAAAGGGAATTACATTGTGATGAGCCATGGAAACGGCGTCGAAACAATGTACTGCCACCTTAACGAGATTTCTGTCGTAAAGGGCACCGTCGTCAGGGCAGGTGAAACAATCGGGCGAATCGGCTCGACAGGCTGGTCAACAGGTCCGCATCTTCATTTTGAGCTGAGAGTTTACGGCATACGCTGCAATCCCGCATGGGTTCTGACTGAATTGACATAGCCGCGGACCCTTTTGAGCATCAATTCATAATCCCTTTGCCTCTGACAGTCAGCACAAAAATCAAACCGCCTCGGCAGAAATAAAAACTGTCGAGGCGGCTTGTATTTTTACCGGCTCATTATCTGCTCCGGTGCTTCAAATATTTCGTTGAGTCTTTTAAGAAGCGGAATTATATCGCCAAAATCAAGCGCCCTGTGGTCAAAAGTGAAGCATAGCGGCAAAACCCGCCTTATCTCAATCGTGTCGCTGCCGTCGGCGCCCGCCACGACAAGCGGCTTTTTTTGCGCCGCGCCGATGCAGACGGCAAGCACCTGAGGCGGAATGATGTCAAGCAAAGTGGCAAAGCCTTTTTGCTCGCGATAAATCGAGCCGATGTTTGAGACTGTGACAGAGCCTTGCTCAATATCCCTCAATGTCAGCCTGTCGTCTTCACTTATGGCTTCGTAATCGCGCCTTGCCTTGCCTTTCAGCGTCTTCACCTTGCTGTGCCCTACTTTTGCGCCTATCAGGCGGCGAAGCGCCTTCAGCAGCTTTCCTTTGCGCAAAACCTTCATTGTGTTGTCAAAAGAAACAGAATACATAGCCTCGTTCATGTCTGTTTTTTTGAGCTTTCTCTCAATTTGCGCGATTAAATCGGCAATCCCGTCAAGTGACCGCTCGCCGACGTCGCGTAAATTTATTGTCATCATTTCGCCGTTGTCCATAATCCACGGCATGGAAATGTTTATCTCCTTTAAGTGTTTTATTGTTCCCTTGACGTATTTAGCGTTAAACTCTATGTGTGCGTTGCACGCAGGCGCCGCCTTAAGCCCTTCCGCTATAACCTTTAAAATAGCGGTGTTAACAGTGATTTTATTTTTAAGCTTACCGCTCGCGTTAAGCTCCTCAAGCGTTTTGATAAACCCCGTTATATCAGCCTCATAAGTGTATGACACATGGGGCGCCGCCCAGCCCTCCGTCGTCATGTTCGCAACTATTTTTCTTCTGATATCAAAATGCACTTTTTTTGTCACCGTCATTAAAATCCACCTTTCAAGCTGTTTTTGCCGTGCGCGGCAGACAAAAATGTTCCCTGTGCCGAACACAAAGAAAATAGGGCTTATAAAAATTGCTGCACGCCTTATCATTATTATTCGTCGGCTTCGGGAATATCCCACCTGTTTACAATATATCATACATCACTTCAGCCGTCAACGAAAACAAAAGCGGGCTTTGTTGCCGCGAAGCGACTGAGAGGGGAATCCTCTACCACAATCTCTACTGCAAGAACCTCTCCGTCACGCCTCCGCGCGCCACCTCTCCGCCCACAGTGGCTCTCCCTCGCTCGCGGCTCTCCCTTTGGGAGAGCTGTCACGAAGTGACTGAGAGGGCAAGTCCTTCCTCATCACAACCGCTCCCGCAAAGAACCTCTCCGACTCCGCTGAAGCGGAGCCACCTCTACTAAAAGGAGAAGCAGAGCAAAGAAAAACCTGTGCTAAATTTTGAAACAAGGCCATAAAAAGAGCGAGAACCCTTTGATATCAAAGGATTCTCGCTGCATCAACCTTACGTTGACAGGTGTGTGCCCACTTAAATTTAATACCATCAAACTATTGTTCCTGCGATTTTCTTTCGGGTGCATCGTTTGATGGTTGGGTGCGTTTCAACTTTGCATACATGATAACCGTCCACAACCTGTTCAAACTCATCGTTGTTAAGGTCTGCCATCCTTTGTGTCACTTTATACAAACGCAGTTAAATCATACGCAGCTACATAATATATATAGCCTTCCTTAACATCATCATATATAGTCCCTATATCTTCGCAATAAAACTCCTGAGCATCAGTGCTTTTTTCACTAGCGCCCGAATCTCCGCCCTCAGCTTTTGGGCTCATTGTAGCAGTCTCGGGTATACTCATTTGATTGGTGGTCGTTTCAGTCATCGCCTCCGCGACATCTCCTTTAATATAAAATTTGTAACATGGAATAAGATAATCGGACACCAAGTTAGAGTTATACTCTATAGCACATGCATATATATCGCTTTCAGAAAGTTTTGAGTTGTCGTCAACAGTTCTCTGCAAAGCATCTTTGTAAGATATGAAACGTGCATCAAAATCGGAAAATTCAAAAAGGTCTTTAAAGGTTGCTGACACATATACATTATCCGTATATGGGGATGCCACAATTTGCACAGCTTTAAAATTACTATTTGTATAAAAAGTTACAGGATCGTTTGAATTTTCTGTTATGGTGAATTTTATTTCGCTTACTTTATTATAGTTGTTATATGTAATTATCCTTTCGATATACGGCCTTTTTATCCCGACTATCGAACATGCAGCTGAAACATATTTGTTTTCATTTATAAGTGCATTTATAGTTCCTATGTCGCTATTTTCATCCAAATACAAATCTTTTAGGGAAACACTTAAGCCGGTTAATCCCAGTGTAATATCATTCCCTTCAAAAGACGCTTGTAACGCATATCCGGAAATTAAGTCCCGAACGGAGATTTCTTCTGTTTTACCTAAACAACGTGTAAAAGTTTTAAAATTATTTACAATTTGATTTTTGATTTCATCTGTCAATTCATATTCGGGGCCACCTTGTCCAACAGGATTCTCATTTAAGAAAACAGGTATGTTGTCTGCATCATGCTTGTCGAGCGCAGTTCTTTCAGATACAGCATCTTCTAATTCTCTATATTTAAAAATATTGTCAATGCCGCTACCTTCGGCAAAAAAATCAGTTTGCATAATATTCTCGTTTATTGCATCCTTATTGCTTTTGTTGTTGTTATTTAAGTATGGATATACCACAAATAATGAAAAACACACTATACATATAAGAGATAAACTTGCTATACCTACGATTACATTTCTTTTCATAACGCCCTATACCTCCATATTTCTTTGTTTATATTGCATAAAAATCTTCCACATATAACAAATAATTAAATCATCAACAAAAGTATATATTTTTAATCGATTTTTTTCAACCTAACCTGCAAAAATGTTGAGAAAAAATGCAACAACGTTGCTTCTTCATAAAACATAACCGAATCAAACATTTTATTTCAGATCTGTTATAAAAGATATCCGGTCAATGACAGTTCATTTTTTGACAATATTCAGAACCCCTCTAAAGCTGCTTGAACCTTTTTATTTGGACAAGTTATAAGAATCTTTCCGAACGGAACAATATCAGCAGTACCCGAAATACTACACGGCATCGGACTTCCAATCGCAGTATGGCAACCGCTCCCGCAAAGAACCTCTCCGACTCCGCTGAAGCGGAGCCACCTCTCCTAAAAGGAGAGGCAGGGCAAATAAAAACCTGTGTAAAATCTTTATACAAGGTCATAAAAAGAGCGAGAACCCTTTGATATCAAAGGATTCTCGCATTATCAACGTTGCGTTGACAGGTGGCGCCACCTGTTGGACTCGAACCAACTAGCCTGTGGTTAACAGCCGCATGCTCTACCGACTGAGCTAAGGAGGCATATGAAAGGTCTGCTTGAATAATGACAGCGCGTTTTTTGAGGTCTTGTTGTTGTCTTTCGTTTAAAAAAAATGTCTGAGGATGCCGACTGAAAAGCTTCAAGATTTCCGCACAAAAGGAAAAAGCCAACACCTTCGCGCCGGCAACCGCCGCATTATCAGTGCGGCAAAATCTTAAAGGCGCATTTTCAAAGGGTTTGTGACCGAAGGGTGCGCCTTCGGCCACTTTGTGTCGGCATCGACCTATCTTCCCGGGCGGCTTCCCACCAAGTATTTTCGGCACGAGTGAGCTTAACTTCCGTGTTCGGGATGGGAACGGGTGGACCCTCACCGTCATTAACACCGACTTTTATCCTTGACTTAAACGCTGTTTTTTATTCACTCCCGGATTTTGCCGGGACTAAATTGTTTTGGTGACCCGTAGCGGATTCGAACCGCTGTTGCCGGCGTGAGAGGCCGGAGTCTTAGGCCACTTGACCAACGGGCCACATGTATGCCGGACATTGAGTTTGAGATGTTAGGCACCTTCGGCTGTTATACGCCGCGTCTTATGACAAAACGCAAAAAGCGTTTTTGAACAAAGGTTTCCGGCATAAGATTCGGTTTGCCCTCGCGCTGCGCTCGGTTTACCCTGTCTAACATCTAACTTGGTACACCATCACGGGCTCGAACCGTGGACACCCTGATTAAGAGTCAGGTGCTCTGCCAACTGAGCTAATGGTGCTCATCAATCAGGCTTTATCTCATACCCTGAAAACTGAACAAAGGATTTGAAAAAGTGAAGCTATACGAAGCAGGTCAAGCCCTCGACCTATTAGTACTGCCAAGCTAAACGCGTCGCCGCGCTTACACATGCAGCCT
>JAAYIY010000047.1 GCA_012523185.1 Clostridiales bacterium | reverse complement strand
CGTTTCTGTCGGAGTCGGGATAAATCCGCCTGCTTCTGAAAATCAGCGGTCCCGACTGAAACACTACTGTCTGATAATCGGACGCGTCAATCAGCGCACGGGGAACCGAAATGAGCAGCTCCGTAGCGTTGTGCTCGCCGACATAGCCGACAGGCTGCGTCGGTGGCTTTGCGCGTTCGGAGGTGAGGTCGATGTTTATCTGCCGCATGGCTGCCTCCTTAATTACATAAAAGCGCCTGTTTCGTTTCTGAAACAAGCGCCTGTGTTTGTATTCGAAATTGCCGTGCTGTCAGCCCATGTAAACGAGCCCGTCTTTGTGGCAGAACATCTCCGTGGTTTTGTCTTCAACCGGCTCGCACTTGTCCGCGTCCGCAAGCCAGCGCGTGCCGTCGTTCCAAAGCGGGCGAAGTATGGGGTCTCCCGTTATCTCGTGGAAGCCTGTTATTTTTGCGAGGATGCCGAGATTGCGAACCGTCTGGTTTACATGAAGTTGGTTTGTCATATGAATGACCTCCGTTCGTTTTGTTGTGTCCATCTTAACTCTGATACAGAACTATATCAACACTTATTTAGTCATAATACGAACAAAGATACACAACCGAAATTGTGTATCTTTACAATCCCTTTTTATGAGGATAAACCCTTAGTGCCTCCGCGAGAACTCCCGTGTCAAAACCGCAGTCGAGATAACCTTGCCGTATCACACCGTAGTAATACCTGCCCGGCGGATTGATATCCCTGCCGTCGTTCATGATGTAAACCATGGCGGATACCGTTTTGCCGCCGTGCTTCACCTTGACGGTTTCCTTTCGGTAAAGGTACGGAAACCCCTCGTAACGGTCGAGCGCCGCCTCGTCCGCGGGCGTTATCTCCCACAGGAGAACGGGTACGCTTTTGCCATCGCAGGGCTCCACGGTTGCGACAGCGCCGCCGTAAGCGCCCCTGAAAAGCAGACGGTAGTCTTTCAATGTTGAGGTACCCGCCACCACCGCCGTTGGGCACCGCTGTGCCATTTGCTCAAGGTTCAGGTTTGAGCCGTAGGCGAGGTATAGCTTCTTTGACATTTTTGTTTCCTCCAGTCCGAAGGTTAGCCCTTCTACTGCCTTAAGGACGGTCTCCCGTCCGAAAAGCAGTGGCGGATTATTCATCCGTGGCTTTATCGCCTTGCCCGGTTCATGCGGCTCTGCCGTATCTCCAGGCTGCCGAGCCGTCAAGGTGTGCGCAAAGGTGCTCGCGGCAGTTTGCGAACTCGTCGCCAATCAGCCCGATGCGGTTGAGGTAGGTTCTCATCGCGAACTTCTCGTTCTCGGTCTGCGGTTTCTTTGCGCTCGCCTTTGTCTGCGTGAGTGCCTGGTGGTTGAGTGCCAGGGCGAGAACAATGTAAGAGCGTATTTTGCCTGCGTGCAGCGTGCTGTTAAAGCCGCGAAGCTCGACCGTGTGGTTCCCTTGGAAGAAGCTATGATAGTTGAGAAATTTGTATCTGCTTTCGTGGTAATGCGTGCTCCTCATTCCTCCGTATCCTGCGTACCATGCGTCCTCAAGCTGTTTTAAGGTTTTCGGCTGTCTGCGGTTCATCCTTTCGACAAGCTCCGCGTCCAGCTTCTGACACCAGCGCATTCTTACCGGCTCAATCTGCAGGGCCTTGTAAAGGAGGTCGTTCTTCGAAGCGATGATGTTGATGAAGTTTCGAAGGCTTCTCACTGTGTGGTTTGCCCCGTCAAGGTGAAGGTGAATTCCACATGTATTTTCGTCGACAAAGGCTCCGGCTTTTCGAAGCCTGCGAACAAGCTCTTGCAGCGTTTCAATGTCCTCTCGGTAGGTGAGTATCGGGCTGACCAGTTCGACGCTGTATTCTCTTCCGGCGGGAACCCTTCTGCCGTTTACCTTTGTCTGCGTTGCAATGCTGCCGTCGCTCATGACCTTGTAGTATCTGCCGTCCGCAAGGTGTATTTTGTAGGCGTCGTAACTGTCGTAGGTCCTTTCAAGTCTGCCGTTCAAAAAGTCTGCGGCAACCTCCGCCGCATTTGCTCTGGTGATTCCCGTGAACTCGATTTCGATTCCGAAGCGTGTTGTTAGCATTGTGTGTGACCTCTTTTCTTTAATTCTGTAGTCACATACTAACTCTAAAACACACCATTATCAAGCAATTTATAGTCATAAATAGAACAAAGATACACGCGCTTTTTGTGTAGTTTTGTGCGGTTTACGTTTCGATTTTTCTGCAAAAATCCTCGCCGAAAATTACATGAAGTGAACTGCCGTTGTCCCAATTTACCAACAAGCTGCCAATGTCGTCAACGCCTGTAATTGTACCTTTTGTGCCGACGGGAGGCGCTTGGCTATCTCGCATTAGGACAAGCTCTACAAGGCAGCCGACCGGGTATTGCTTTCGGATACATTCCACCGTTTCTTTTGACGGAAAGCTATTCATCAGCTGCACCGCCCTTATGTGCAGAGGAGCCGGGCAGGTTTTTCAAAAGGATTTTTCTCGACTCCTTATACGAATCGCCGATAAATCCGAGTGAGATTAAATAACAGCGCAGAGCATATTTTTGTGAGCCTTCCGTTTCCTTTGGCTTTGCCGTCACACGCTTTTTCTCCATTGCCGTTTTGCATAACAGGCTTACAAGCTCGGAGTAGGCTTTTATGTGCTCAGCGTCAAGGTTGCCGTGG
>JAAYIY010000046.1 GCA_012523185.1 Clostridiales bacterium | reverse complement strand
CGGTCAACAGTCATGCGATCGGGCATGAGGGGGTACCGCGCGACAACATCGCCGCGGGCATTGCGGATAATCTGCGCGTAGGCGTTACCCGTTAGCAGCAGGTGATTCATCATGGTTTCCCGAAATACAAACGAGGTCATCTCCGGGTTCGGTTCGTCGTGCAGCACACGCCAGAGCGGGTGGTCGAGATATTTGTCTTTGCTGCCATCGTCGCCGTATTTATACACAAACAGCGGCAAGCTTGCAATTGCTTCGGATAATATGCGGACACAGCTGTAAACCGCAGTCATCTGCATGGCCGTTCTTTCATTGACAACCTTGCCGGAGGACGAGCCGCCCCATAAAAAGCTGGTACCTCCGCCAAGATTTTTAGGCTTGTCACGGGCTTTGAATATTCCCTTAAAGATGTTCATAGGCATTTACCTCCAGTTAAAAAACGAGCAATCCGCGTGTGTTGTACACGCTTTCGCCCGAATCGTTACCGCACCGAATTGCCCGGTCGAGCGCCATGATCGTGGCGACCGCGCCGTCAATTTTCTCGGTGCTCTTTTCTTTGTCGGGCTTGATGTTGCCCGCGGGGTCTGTGCGGATGAAGATGTTGTCCATCATCCAGCGGAGGACGGGGTGACCACCGTGCATAAGCTCCCGTCCGAGGACGAGCCGCATGAGCTCGTTGGTCGGCGGCGACATGTCCCGGAAGCCCTGCCCGAACGGCACGACGGTGAAGCCGAGACCTTCAAGATTCTGAACCATCTGCGTCGCACCCCAGCGGTCGAACGCGATTTCTCTAATGTTGTACTTCTCGCCGAGCTGTTCGATGAACTTCTCGATGAACCCGTAGTGGAGAACGTTGCCTTCGGTGGTGTTGAGGAATCCCTGCTTCATCCACACGTCATACGGCACATGGTCGCGGCGGACGCGCAGGTCGACGTTTTCCTCGGGTATCCAGAAGAACGGCAACACGATATATTTTTCATCGTCTGTCCTCGGCGGAAAGACGAGCACCGAAGCTGTGATGTCTGTAGTAGACGACAAATCAAGCCCGCCGTAACACTCCCTGCCGGCAAGCTCATCAAGGTTAAATTTATCCGCGCAGGCGTCCCACTTCTCCATCGGCATCCAGCGGACGGACTGCTTGACCCACTGGTTCAGGCGAAGCTGTCTGAAGCTGTTTTCCTCCGCCGGGTTCTGTCTTGCGCTTTCGCAGGCGGCCTTTACCTTGTCTATGCCGACGGTTATGCCTAAGCTGGGATTTGCTTTTTTCCATACAGCGGGGTCCGTCCAGTCGTCCTCGGGCGCCGCGCCATAAATGACGGGATAAAACGTCCTGTCATTTTTTCTGCCCTCGAGGATGTCCTTCGCCTTTTGATGCACCTCCCAGCAGATGCTGTTCTGATTGTCACCGGCTGTGGTGATAATAAAATACAGCGGCTGTGCGCGCGCGTCGCCGCTGCCCTTGGTCATAACGTCAAAGAGTTTCCTGTTCGGCTGAGTATGAAGTTCATCGAACACAACACCGTGGACGTTGAAGCCGTGTTTTGAGTACGCTTCTGCCGAAAGCACTTGATAAAAACTGTTTGTCGGAGCGTACACAATCCGCTTCGTGGCGGTCAGAATTTTAACTCGCTTTGATAACGCCGGGCACATTCGCACCATATCCGCCGCAACCTCAAAAACTATTGACGCCTGCTGTCGGTCGGCAGCGCAGCCGTAGACCTCCGCACGCTCCTCGCCGTCACCGCAGGTGAGAAGCAGTGCGACAGCGGCCGCAAGTTCGCTTTTGCCCATCTTCTTTGGGATTTCCACATAGGCGGTATTGAACTGCCGGTAACCATTGGGTTTCAAAGTGCCGAACACATCACGGATAATTTGTTCCTGCCAGTCGATGAGGTCAAAGGGCTTTCCAGCCCAAGTGCCTTTGGTATGGGAGAGTGCTTCGACAAAAGCTACGGCATAGTCGGCGGAGGCTTTGTCGTAAATCGAATCTGCTGCTTTAAATCGTGTCTGTTTGTATTTCTTTAGCTTTCTGATACCCACCGCCTCCTTCCGGGCATAAAAATAGACCGCCATCGGCAGTCCCGTCAAAATCTATCTGTACGAGATACAGCCCCATGCAGGGCAGAATCTCGGCTGTTTTGTTGTTTGTTACGGTCTGTGTTCCAGTTTTACGTCCTCGCCCTCAAAGTGGATAATGTAGCGGGTTTCGAACCTCTCGCCGGGGAGCCTGACGATTATCCGCAATTCGCCGTTTTCGAAGGCGTTATAGGTTCTCAGGATTTTCGCCCCTACGGGAAGCTGTTCTTCAACCTGTTTCCATTGCTTTTCGGTCATTTTCGTTTCCTCCGTTTAGTGTGTTTTTCCCTTTCGGTAGTGACATATTAACTCTGAAAGCACACTATATCAAGTCAATTACGCGATAAATACAGGCATAAACTACACGAATTTTAAGGCCGTTATTGCTGTAGAAACTGTGTAGTTTACAGCGTTATTCCTCGCCTGTGAGGATAAAGCGGACGTATTTGTCCTTATGCTCCTCAAGGAAAAGTACCAGCTCGAAGAAGTCCATATCATGGGCGATGCGCTGGACGGTGCGGGTATCGAACATATTGGTAAGCCCGGTGTCACGGACAGCGAGAATTTGTTCTTTCACCTTATCTT
>JAAYIY010000045.1 GCA_012523185.1 Clostridiales bacterium | reverse complement strand
GCAGCAAATCGGATGTGTCGTCGTGTCAAGCGGCGTAAATCCGGCCGCTTCGTCGGACTGTTCGCGACAACTTATTCTAACGCTTTTGATAATGGCGTTAAAGACGCGGAGTTATTGGGCGGTTACGACTGCTCCGCGTGCAAAGAGAGCTGCCCCAACAAAAAGGATTAAAACAGATCGAGCGCGCGGGCTTTTATGCAGCCCGCGCGCTCGGCGCTCTGTAAAACCTGATCATGTCAGACCCCTCCTTTGGCACACGAAAGATACAAGCAGGAGAGCGGCGCGGTCAGGTTATATGTTTTTGTCAGTCGGCTTTTTTGAACTTGTCTTTAGCCGCTCCGCAAATCGGACATACCCAGTCCTCGGGCAGGTCTTCAAACCTTGTGCCGGAGGCTGCTCCGTTATCGGGATCGCCCGCCGCCTCGTCATATTCATAGCCGCAGACAGAGCAGATATACTTCATTTTTAAAACCTCCGATTAATTATACTGTCGCTTTCCAAAGTCCGTGAATGTTGCAGTATTCGTAAGCCGCCTCGACTTCGTCTCCCTCTGTCACGAGGAACACAGCCGACGGCTTTTCGCCCGGATTAAGAAACTTCCTCTGGTTGCCCTGCTTTGTCTGGAGACATATCCACTTGATGAAATGCTCCTCAATCATCGGGTGGTCGACACTGCCCACCGTGACTGTGACTTTGTTTTTTTCAATGTCAATTACGGGGACGTGTTTTTCTTTTGTGCTGTCGGCGGTTTGCGGGATTTGTTCGGACATTTCTTCGCCGCAGCAAATGACGGGGACACCCGAGTTTTCTAAAAACGCGATCATGTTTCCGCAATGCTTGCAGACATAAAATTTGATGGTCATTTTATCTTTCTCCTTTTAAAAAATTTCAATCTTGCTTCATCAGCTCAAAATCTGACTTCGGATGCTTGCAGATCGGGCAGCTCCATTCGGGCGGCAGATCCTCAAAGCTTATGCCTTCCTTTGCCTCATCATAAATATAGCCGCAAATCCTGCACACCCAGACACGCCCGGAGGAAAAAACTTTCCGCGGCTTCGGCTTTACGTTGGCAAAATAAAAGGCATATGTCATCGGCGGCTCGTCCGACAAAACATCTCCGTCGTCAATCGTCGCCGCAAACAGTATGTGTGTGCCGAGATCGAGTGTTTTTACAACTGTGCAGCACAAAAAGGCGGCGCAGCTTTCGGTGACGTAAAAGATGCCGTTTTCAGACCGCTTCGCACTGCTGAATCCGTCGAACTTGTCAACATCCCTGCCCGACTGAAAGCCGAATCTTTGAAACAGCGAAAAATCCGCACCCTGTGAAATGACAGAAAGGTTGAACTTGCCCGTCCTCTCAATCATCCCTGTTGTGTAATTTTCTTTGTTGATTGTCACAGTCAGCTGCAAAGGCTCGCTCGTCACCTGCATCGCCGTGTTTGTGATGCAGCCGCTGTCCTTTTCGCCCTCCTTAGCGCTTAACACAAACAGGCCGTAGCTGATAGAATACAAAGCGCTTTTGTTCATGGCGGCGCCCTCCTTGATTTTTAATTCCTTATTGCAATGTTAAATGAAAGTCAATAACACGCGGTCTTTGCGGCACAATACTTCTGCCGCAGAACTTTTACATCACCAAAAGGAGAAATGTCCCCATATGTAAATCATACCATTTTCAGCATCCAAAATGCAACTATTATTTGTTTTGCCGTTACGGCAAAGGCGCTTAGCGATTTCAAAAGCTTTATGCCGAGCGCACCGACGTCAGTTTACCGACGTGACGGCTGCGCCGACTGTACACAGCGCGGCAAACTCCCGATAAATGTTGCCGACGCGGATTCCCCGCCCCACCGCAGTTTGTTTTCTTTATTTATGATAATCCTGTTTTACCGCAACATTTTGTATATTGGAAATGTCAATAAATGTGCAGTCAAAAAAGACCCCAAAACGAGACGGCATATTTTTAGTGCAACACCGCATAAATCAAGTTAAGGCAACACCGCATAAATCAAGTTAAAATCACCCGCCGCGAAGAGTTTTCCACCGAAAACCGCAAGCGTGTTGAAAACTCCCCGTATCTCAGCGTTTACGGGTAAACCTATCAAACCGCCATTCATTGCCCTTCTTCGTCTGGTGTGTGTCAGGATCTCGCTTTTTCTACTTGTTCTTTGTTGAACTCAGCGCGTTTATGATTGTAGAATCAACGATAGTTCCCTTTTTGAGAATCATACCGTCTTTTTGTAATGCCCACACAACCTGCTTGAACAGCTTTTCCTGTAAGCTGTTGTCAATTAATATATTGCGAAAACGCCCGATTGTATCGCCGTCGGGCACCTGATTGGATG
>JAAYIY010000003.1 GCA_012523185.1 Clostridiales bacterium | reverse complement strand
GTCTCCGCTAAAGCGGAGCCACCTCTCCTAAAGGAGAGGCAATGCGAAGCGACTGAGAGGGGGGTCTTTCTACAACATCTCCCGCAAATAACCTCTCCGACTCCGCTGAAGCGGAGCCACCTCTCCTAAGAGGAGAGGCGACCCTCCGCAACCTCACCGTCGTGCGGTGCGCGGCATCTCTTTGTCGGGCTGTTGTGCCGCGTCTTCCTCGTAATGCCTAAAGCGATGAATTTAAGCTGATTTAATTCAATTTGACATTTGCGGCAATTTTTTCATGTGAAAGAACAAGATTTTTACAGCTTGATTGCAGTATAAATTAGTCTGTTTAACAGATAATAACTCCGTACCATAACAAAAACGGAGGAAAAGCCATGAAAGCAACAGGCATAGTCAGAAGAATCGACGACCTTGGTCGTGTAGTCATACCGAAAGAAATAAGGAGGACAATGCGCATCCGTGAAGGAGACCCGCTTGAGATATACACGGATGCCGACGGCGAAGTGATTTTTAAAAAGTATTCGCCGATAGGGGAGCTTTCAAACCAGACAAAGCAATACGCCGAAGTTCTTTACCGCAACACGAATCTGCCGGTGCTTATCACAGACCGCGACAGAGTCATAGCGTGCGCGGGAATCCCAAAAAAGGACGCGCTTGAGCGCCGTGTCGGCTCGTCGCTTGAAAGCATTATGGAAAGCCGCTCCGGATATGTCGCGACTGTCGACAATGAAAGAATACGCCCCATAGACGGACTTGATAAAAACGCGGGAATAGCTTATCCGATTATCGGCGCGGGAGATGTGTCAGGCTCTGTTATAATTTTGATGAATGAAAACGGCTCAATACCGACGCCGACGGAAATAAAGCTGACGCAGGTCGCGGCGTCCTTCCTCGGCAAACAGATGGAAGAATAAAAACACTCTTAAAAAACGCGGTTGCCCTCATTTTTGGGCGACCGCGTAATTTTTGCGCTGTAAAATGCAAAAGTACCGCGCGGCATTCTCAAAATGCCTCGCGGATTTTTAGTTTTAAATGCGAACGGGACTGTGATTCACTCTGAATGCGCCTGAAGAACAGGCGATTGACTGAAAAAGTCGGCGCAAAGCTCCCGGCTTGAATTTACAAGTCCGCATAAGACGGCGGCTGATAAAAACATCAAAAATGAAAATCTTTTTTGATATACAACATATTGTGCTAAAACAATAAAACAAGACTAATTTTAAAAAATATCTTTTGTTAAAAGGTTGACTTAGGGACATACTTTAAGCTATAATAGGTACGAAGTGGGGCATGGTGGTGCAAATAGGGGCAGATTCAAACAACTTTCAAAGAGGGAGGGGCGGTCAATGCCGGAGCTTTTAGGTCAGTATTGGCATACATTAGATCAAAAAAACAGGCTGTCCGTGCCTTCAAAGCTGAGGATGACGCTCGGCGAAAGCTTTGTCCTGTGCCTGCCTCCCAACGGCGACAGGTGCATTTTTGCATACAGCAACAAGGATTGGGAAGATTTGATGGTGAAATTAAACGAAAACGAGCCGTCAAAAGACCTTACGCGCCGCCAAAGATTTATCAGGTTTAACAGTGACACAGCCGAGGTTGACAAGCAGGGACGCATAACGATAAGCAAAAGATTTGTCGATTTCGCGCACATCACAAAGGAAGTGTTCATACTTGGCGCAGGGCGGCGAATGGAAATATGGGCCGCCGATGAGTGGGGCAAGATGTACGACGAATTGGAAGCTAAAGGCGAAATGCCGGAGTTTGACCTTGCGTTTTAGCTTTCAGCGTTTCGGCAAAGTGAGCGGAGATTAACAAATGTATTCTTATCATAACCCTGTGATGCCCGACGAGACAATTGACGCTCTCAATGTGCGCCCCGGCGGCAAATACATTGACTGCACGGCGGGCGGCGGCGGACACAGCTCAAAGATTCTTGACAAACTTTCAGGCGGCGGACAGCTGATTTGCATTGACAGGGACCCGCAGTCTGTCGAGGTTCTAAAGAAAAGGTTCTTAGGGCGCAAAGTGACAATCATAAACGACAATTTTTTTAATATAAAAGACATTCTTTCATTTCTTGACATCGAGGGTGCCGACGGAATTTTAGCTGATCTCGGCGTCAGCTCACACCAGCTTGACACGCCGGAAAGAGGTTTTTCGTTCCATTCGGACGCGCCGCTTGACATGAGAATGGGCATGAGCGGTACCGGCGCCGCCGACATTGTAAACACGCTCCCGCAAAAGGAGCTTCAAAGGATAATTTACGCTTACGGCGAAGAAAGGTTTGCGCCGTCGATAGCGCGCAACATAGTCAAAGCGCGTGAAAAAGAGCCGATTCGCACAACCGGTCAGATTGCAAAAATCATATGCGAATCCATGCCGGCGTCCGCAAGGCGCAGCGGACACCCGGCGCGCAAAACTTTTCAGGCGCTGCGGATTGAAGTAAACGGTGAGCTTGAGCGGCTCGGCGCCGCTCTTGAGGATATGTTCGGCTGTCTTAATCACGGCGGGAGGATGGCTGTGATAACGTTTCACTCGCTTGAGGACAGGATTGTCAAAAAAACTTTCGCGGCGCTTTGCTCGGGCTGCTCTTGCCCCCCTGACTTTCCGGTGTGCGTTTGCGGCAAAAAGCCGCCGGGATTCCTGCCGCGCAAGGCAGTGTCGCCCGGTGAGTCCGAGACAGCGGAAAACCCGCGCAGCAGGAGCGCAAGGCTAAGGGTGATTGAAAAATACTGAATGTATAAAGGTTGGCGAAAAAGATGGCGGTAAGAAATGAAAACGTCGCATATGATTTGTCAAGGTACGAGCCGCTGCGCAAGACACAGCAACCTGCGCGCCGCTCGCCCGCGCCTGTCAAAAAACCTGAGCTTGTCCGTCCTTTGCCCAAAACAGCCGAGCAGGCATGGGCGGAACTTATGGCGCTTTTTAAGCGCACAATAAAGATTTTTACTGTTTCGGCTCTGCTGCTTGCAATGTTCGGCTCGCTGATTTACCAGCGCGCGCAGCTTATTGAGCTGACAAGGAGCGAGACAGTCCTGACAGAGGAGCTTCGCGTCGCAAAAAGCAGAAAGGTGAGCCTTGAGGCACAGTTTAATTCGCTTATTTCAATTGACAATGTTGAAGAATTCGCAAAAAACGAACTTGGTATGGTAAAAAGGCAAAGGTGCCAGACAAAATATTTTGTGAACAACGGAGACGACAAGGTCATTTTAGCAAACGGCGAGGCGGTTCAAAGCGAAAACGGCAAAGATTAGCGAAACACGCCGCCGGTTAAAAACCGGTTATTAAACAGATTGTCCCGTACATATAAATTATCGGTGCTTATACAATCTTGTGGCCTTGAGGTGGGACTGTATTTAAAGGAGTCGCCTTGGGGTTACGACTTTCTAAGGGGGAACAATATGGCAAGAAGGACATCACGACAACGCCTGACCTTTCGGGCAATGCTGGTAATGTTCTCGATATGTGCCGTTTGTTTCGGCGTGTGCATTTTTGCTTTGGCGCGCATCCAGATAGTAAGGGGCGATTATTTCAGAGAAAAGGCGGCTAACAATCAGCTCCACGACACTGTGATTGCCGCCGAGCGCGGAGTAATATACGACACAAACATGAACCCTCTTGCCGAAAGCACAAGCGTTAAAAAAATTTATGTAAACCCGTCGCTCATAGGCGATAATGCCGACGTGCGGGAGACAATAGTAAAGACGCTGTCGGGCATACTTGATATATCGGAGGAAAGCGTCCGCAAAAAATGCTCGATGACAAGCTACAAATATATGGAAATCAAAACAAAGGTTGAGTATGACGATGCCGACAAAGTGGCGGAGTTTATGAAAACATATTACACAGTCAAGGATGAAAAGGGCAATGAAAGCAAAATCTATTATAACTACTATATAGGCATTGACCCGGATGTTAAAAGATATTATTCAAAGCCGTTTTTCGCAAGCTGTATTCTCGGCTTTATCGGAACAGAAAATTCCGGTTTGGCAGGTCTTGAGTCGGAGTACAACACCGATCTTACAGGTGTGCCGGGCAGGATAATAACGGCGCAAAACGGCGGATTGAACGCGAGCAGTATGCCGATAGAATATAAAAGCGTCTATGACGCTCAGCAGGGCAACAGCCTTGTGCTGACTATTAACGAATATATTCAAAACTACCTTGAAAGCGCGCTGCAACAGGCTTATATAGACACAAAATGTGAAACAGCGCTCGGCATAGTAATGGAGACGAAGACGGGCGCCATACTCGGAATGGCAAGCAGGGGAAAGGGATATTATGACTTGTCGTCACCGTGGAAGGTTGTTAATGAGTCAAAGGCAAAAGAGATAGAAGCCATATCCGACACAAAGGAGCGCAGAGCCGCGCTTGAGGAAGCGCAATATTCACAATGGAAAAACATCTGCGTCAGCGAAACCTACGAGCCGGGTTCTGTTTTTAAAATCATCACGGCGTCGGCGCTTCTTGAGGAGGATCTTGTCCCGATGAACGAAACGTTCAGCTGCACGGGGAGTGTCGTCGCGGCAGGCTCAAAATATAATTGTCACAGGCACCAGGGTCACGGCGTGCAGACATTAAGAGAAGCGATTAAAAATTCGTGCAACCCGTTTTTTATAACGCGGGGTCTGCGGCTTGGGATTGACGGATTTAACAAGTATTTTGAAGCGTTCGGATTTCTTGAAAGAACGGGTGTTGATTTGCCGTCCGAGACAAATTCAATTTACTATAAGATTGACAATATGATACTGTCAAACGTGGCGAGCGCCTCGTTCGGTCAGACGTTTCAGATAACGCCGATGCAGATGATAGCCGCGTGCAACGCCATCGCGAACGACGGGCGCCTTATGAGGCCTTATGTCGTCAAAAAGGTTATTGATTCCGGCGGGAATGTGATTTATGAAACAAAGCCCGAAGCAAAAAGACAGGTTATCTCAAAAAAGACGTCCGAAACCATGCGTGACCTTATGGAGGGCGTCGTAAAGGAAGGCACAGGCAAAAACGCTTATGTGGCCGGTTATAGGGTCGCGGGGAAGACAGGCACATCGGAAAAGGTTTCTCAAAAGACAAGCGAAGGTATTTCATCGACGTTTTGGGCGTCGTTCACATGTTTCGCGCCTGCAAATGATCCGGAAATAACAATGATTATTATAATAGACAGTCCGGTCGGCGCGCACGGCGGCGGCGCTATAGCCGCACCCGTTGCGGGCGAAGTGCTTTCCGGCGCGCTTGAATACCTTAATATCGAGCCGCAGTACACCGGCGAGGAGCTTGCGGACCTTAAGATTACGGCGCCCGAAACAGTCGGCATGAAAGTGAGCGAGGCGCAGAAGACCGTTTCATCACTTAAGCTGACTTATAAGGTGAGGGGAGACGGGGACACGGTGCTGTCGCAAATACCGTCGTCGGGGCAAAACGTGCCTAAAAACGGCGTTGTTATACTTTACACGTCGAATAACGCAAAAACCGAAACAGTTGCGATGCCCGATCTTTCAAAGCTGACGATTACGCAGGCTGTCAACAAGGCGGCGGCGGCAGGCATCAATGTAAATATAACAGGAAATTCGCTGCTTGGCAGCGAGCTTGTGTCATACAAGCAGAGCATTCCGGAGGGCAAGGAAGTCAGCTACGGCACAATAGTCACTGTTTATTTCAAATCAAACATGGGCATAGCAGATCTTGACGAATAGTATGGAGGAAATAAAATGAAGCTTGCCGAGGTTTTAAAAAATCTTGATGACGCGCGGACAAAGCTTTCTCTTGATACGGAGATAAGCTTTGTAACCGACGATTCAAGAAAATCCGCAAAGGACTGCCTTTTTGTGTGTATTAAGGGGAAAAGCTTTGACGGACACACGGCGGCGGAGCAGGTTTTAAGGGATGGCGCGGCGGCTGTTGTGACGGAGCGCGACCTTGGGCTTCCAAAGCAGATTATTGTCGGAGACACGCGCGCCGCTTACGCGCTTATCTGCTCGGCGTTTTTTGGTGATCCGTGCGAAAAACTTAATATAATAGGCGTGACGGGGACAAACGGCAAGACGACGACTTGCTTTGTGCTGCATGATATGCTTGAGCAGCTCGGCAAAAAGTGCGGGCTTATCGGCACAATCAAAAATCTTGTAGGCGGCGAGGAGCTGCCGTCAAACCTCACAACACCGGATCCGTTTGAGCTTCACGGACTGTTAAGGAAGATGGTTGATTCCGGATGCCGATATTGCGTAATGGAGGCGTCGTCGCAGGCGCTTGAGCAAAAAAGGACGGAGGGCATACGCTTTCGCGCGGCGATATTTACAAATCTTACGGGAGATCACCTTGATTATCATGAAACCTTTGAAAATTATGTCGACGCAAAGCGCATACTTTTTAAAAACACGGATCTTGCCGTAATAAACGCGGACGACGATTCGGCTGAAGAAGTGGTAAAGGGTGTCGATTGCCATATCATAACCTTCTCGACAAAAAAGGACTCCGCCGACTACACCGCAAAAAACATCCAGACAAAGGGCGCCGGCACAGAATATGAGCTTGTCGGCGAGGGTGTGATAGGCAGAGTTCGATTTGCGATACCGGGCAAGTTTTCCGTTTACAATTCCATGGGAGCCATAGTTTGCCTGACAGAGCTGGGCGTGCCTTTCCCGTCGGCAGTCGGCTCGGCATGTGCGGCTAAAGGTGTCCCCGGCAGGATAGAGGTTGTCCCGACAGACACGAATTACTCCGTAATAATTGATTATGCGCATACTCCCGACGGTCTTGTGAATATACTTGAAGCGGTGCGTGAAATAACTTCCGGCAGGATAATAACAGTGTTCGGCTGCGGCGGCGACAGGGACAAAAAAAAGCGTCCTCTGATGGGCAAAATTGCGGTGACATACTCCGACATTGTAGTTGTCACGTCGGACAATCCGCGCACGGAGGATCCGGAAGCGATAATTGATGATATAATTTCCGGCATCAAAAAGCCGCGAATTCCCGTTTACAGGATAAGCGACCGCACCTCGGCCATTGAAAAGGCTTTGAAGAAAGCGCGCGAGGGCGATGCCGTTGTGCTTGCAGGAAAAGGACACGAAACATATCAGGTGATTGGAAAAGAAAAGATACACTATGACGAACGCGAAATCGTCGCCGGAATACTATATCCT
Source organism: Clostridiales bacterium (assembly GCA_012523185.1). GTDB lineage: Bacteria > Bacillota > Clostridia > Oscillospirales > Acutalibacteraceae > UBA1425. Next base: position 26,854 of record JAAYIY010000003.1, on the reverse strand, counting down.
TGAAACAGGGGTGTTTAAATGAAAAAGCTGACTGTTGGTGAAGTCGCCGCGGCTGTCGGCGCAAGCGCCTGTTTTGACGGTGAGATAAACGAGGTCTGCACAGATTCGAGAGCCGTTGTCCCCGGCTGCCTTTTTGTGTGCATAGCCGGAGATAATTTTGACGGACATAATTTTGCGCGTTCCGCCGTCGAAAAAGGCGCGGCGGCGGTGCTTTGCTCAAAAGACACAGGCTGTAAAAATCAAATAACAGTGCCCGACACAAGGGAAGCGCTTCTCCTTTTGGCTGGCTATTACAGGCGAATATTTTCTGTCCCCGTCGTGGGAATCACGGGCAGTGTCGGCAAAACGACCATAAAGGAAATGACGCACGCTGTTTTTTCCTCAAAATTTAAAACTTTAAAAACAAAGGGGAATTTAAACAATGAAATAGGCTTGCCGAAAACGCTGTTTCGCCTTGACGACAGCTTTGAAGCCGCCGTCGTCGAGCTGGCAATGAGCGGGCTCGGTGAAATATCACGGCTTTCAAAAGCGGCCGCGCCCACAATGGGCATAATAGGCAACATCGGTGTTTCGCACCTTGAGAAACTCGGCACAAAAGAAAACATCCTCAAGGCAAAACTTGAAATAACAGACGGAATGGACGACGACGCACCCCTCATTCTTAACGGCGACGACGCAAAGCTTTACGGCGCCAAGGTTTTGTGCAGACCTGTATATTATTATGGAATCGACAATAAATTCTGCCGATTTAAGGCATACGACATAGAAACGGACGGCGAGGGCAGCAGCTTCACGCTTGATTTCGGCTGCGGCGAGCAGCGCGTCAGGCTGCCCGCGGCGGGAAAGCACAACATATACAACGCGCTTGCCGCGTTTACCGCGGGTTTTCTCATTTCTGTCGAGCCGGAGTCCGCGGCGCGGGCGCTGTCCCGATACGAGCCGTCCGGGATGAGGCAGCGCGTCAAAAGGACAGCGGGAATAACTTTTATTGAGGATTGCTATAACGCAAGCCCGGAGTCGATGGAGGCGGCAATTTCAACGCTTGCGAATACAGCCGCCGGAAAAAGGATAGCTGTTTTAGGGGATATGCTTGAGCTGGGAGCCGCCGCCGAGGGGATGCACAGGCAGGTAGGGCTTTTGGCGGCGCGGTTTGGGATTGACGCAGTTTTAACATACGGGGAATTGTCGGACGAAACAGCGCGGTCAGCCCGCCGCGGCGGCGTGAAAATTGCGGAGAGCTTTGACGACAAAAACAAGCTGTCCGAAAGCCTGCTTAAAATTGTCAAAAAAGGAGATGCCGTGCTTGTGAAAGCAAGCAGGGCGATGATGCTTGAGGACGTTTTAAATATCGTTTACGGAGAGCTTGAAAAAGATGAATAACATCACAGCGCTCATTATAGCCGCGGCAACCGCGTTTATTGTAACCCGCGCTCTCGGCTACGCGGTGATTCCATGGCTTAACAAACTGAATTTCGGGAGCATTATTACAGGCGGCGACTGCGGAAGGCTCAGGGAAAAACGCGGCGTTCCGACAATGGGCGGCGTGCTGATTGCCGCGGGCGTCTTATCGGCGGTTGGCGTAATAATTGTAACTGACAAGATAATGGGCGGCGACATCACAGCCGCCGGAAGTCTTTTGCCGTCCGAGGCACGCTCAAAGCTTTACAGCGGGCTTTTGGCGGCGGCGGCGTTTGGACTTTTAGGGTTCGCGAGTGATTATGCAAAAGCTGTCATGAAAACAAGCTCGGGCATTGCTCCGAGGCAGAAGAAAATCACACAGCTCATGGTCTGCCTTGCATATACGGCAAGCTTATACCTCAGCATGGGGCGCACGCCGTACACATATATCCCGTTTGCAGGGAATATTGAGCTGGGTTGGTTTTTTTGGTTTTTTTGTGTCTGTGTTGTTTACGCGTCGGTAAACGCCGTCAACGCCACCGCGGGGGCGGACGGCATCAGCGCCGGAGCCGCTTTTACAGCCTCCGCCGCACTGACAGCCATAGCCGTCATAAAAGGCTTTTACGGAGCGGGAATTGTCTCTGTCTCGATTGCGGGCAGCTGCATCGGGTTCCTGATGTGGAGCAAAGCGCCGCCAAAAGTCCTGATGGGTGAAACAGGCACCATGTTCCTCGGCGGGATGATTGTCGCCGTGTCATTTGCGCTCAACTGTCCGCTTATACTCCTTTTTGTGGGCGCGGCATTTTTAATTGAGGGGATTTCAGTCATTTTACGCGAAACACATTATCTGCTCACAAACGGAAAAAAACCGTTTATAACGGCGCCGATTCACCTTTATTTTAAAAAGGCAGGCCGGAGCGAAAATAAGACGGCGGTTCTTTTCACGCTTATAAACATAATCGGATGCGCGGCAGGTATACTTATAATATACATTGACAAACATTGACATGCGCGGATAAACAGCAACCAATCAGCGGATAAACAGCAAACGCCGCGAAAGCGGCGGACAATTCGGGTGAACAAATGAATTCGAGAGTAATAGGGAAAAAAATCAGAATACGCAACGTCGTTTCAGGCGGCAGCTTCGACACGGTCTTTCTTGTGCTCGTGATGACGTTGCTGACCATCGGTCTTGTCATGATGTTTTCCGCAAGCTATGTAAACGCAAGCTATTTAAACGGTTCGGCGTTTTTTTACATCAAAAAGCAGGCGAAATTCGCCGTTGTCGGCATCATTCTGATGCTTGCGGTGTCGCGCGTCAAATATACGGTTTATAAACGCGTGTCATACGCCGCTTTGGGGATTTCCTTTGTCCTGCTTGTGCTTGTGCTGCTTTTTCCTGCGGAAATAGAGGGCAAGGAGGCATTTAAGCGCTGGCTTGACTTGCCGCTTTTGCCTTCGTTTCAGCCGTCGGAAATCGGCAAGCTTGCATTGATTCTTTTTTTCGCGCGGGATATGGAAAAAAACCAAAAAAAGATTGACACAGACTGGAAAATGATGATACCATATCTTATTGTGATAGGAACAATGTGTCTGCTCGTCTACATGGAAAACCACCTTTCCGGCACGCTGCTTGTCTTGGGATTGGGAGTTGTGATGACTTATCTCGGAGGCGTGAAAAAGGGTTGGTTTATTGCCATGCTGGCTGTGATGGCGCTGTTTGCGTTCATTTATATTTTGGAGCCGGACAAAGTCATCAAGCTGCTTGAAAATTACGCGGGGGACAGGATAACGGCGTGGAGAGAAAAAGACAAGTTCGAGACAACTCTCCGCTGGCAAACAAATCAGTCGCTTTATGCCATAGGCTCCGGCGGTCTTTTCGGTCTGGGGCTCGGCAACTCAAAGCAAAAGCATCTTTATATGCCGGAGCCGCAAAACGACTTTGTCTTTTCCATTGTCTGCGAGGAGCTGGGGTTTATCGGCGCGGTCATCATAATTTTGCTTTTCGCGGCGCTTGTGTGGCGAGGCTTTGTGATAGCCATGCGCGCCAAAGACAGGTTCAGCGCTTTGATGGTTATGGGGATAATAATGCAGATAGGTCTTCAGACGGCACTTAACATTTTTGTTGTCACCGACACTGTTCCCAACACGGGCATAAGCCTGCCGTTTTTCAGCTACGGGGGCACCGCGCTTGTGATGCTGTTGGGTGAGATGGGCATGGTGCTGTCTGTTTCAAGATATTCAAAGGTCACAAAAAAGTGATAAAAGAGTGGGGCGCTTTTCATGCTTGACAACAAGAGGATACTTTTCGCGACGGGGGGGACAGGCGGCCACATAAACCCGGCGATTGCGGTTGCGGACTTGATAAGGCGGCGGTTTCCGAGCGCCGTCATACTTTTTGTCGGCACTGCGGAAAAGATGGAGTCTCGCCTTGTGCCGGACGCCGGATTTGACTTTGAAACAATCGACATAAGCGGATTTCAACGCTCATTGACGGCAGCAAACATAAAAAAGAACATGGCCGCCGCATTGAAGCTTATGCGCTCGTCGTCGCGGGCGGCTGAGATAATCAAGAAATTCAAGCCTGATGTCGCCGTCGGCTTTGGCGGATATGTCAGCGGACCTGTTATCATGTCCGCCGCAAGGCTCGGCATACCGACGGCGATACATGAGCAAAACGCGTTTCCCGGCGTCACAAACAAGATTTTAGCTAAAAGAGTCGACGCCGTTATGCTCACAGTCCAAGCTTCCGAAAAATATTTAACCCCCAAAAACCCGTGCATAATCACAGGCTTGCCCGTAAGGGATGAGATAGTTTCGGCGAACAGGGAGCTTTCAAGATTTGAGCTGGGGCTTGACGAACGCCCTCTTATACTTTCGACCGGCGGCAGCCTCGGCGCGCGTGTGATAAACGAAAGGATTGCCGCGCTCATAACGGCAAAGCATAAGGATGAGGACTGCTTTTTTCTCCACGCTTACGGTCAATACGGCGGGTGGATGCCGGATAGGCTTCGCGAAGCGGGAGTTGACCTTGACAAAGAAAAGCATATAATTTTGAGGGAATACATCAGCGATATGCACAGGTGTCTTGCGGCGGCGGATATAGTCGTCGGGCGTTCCGGTGCGTCAAGCATAAGTGAAATAGAGGCGGCCGGTAAAGCGTCGATACTTATCCCGTCGCCGAATGTCGCGGAAAATCACCAATACCACAACGCGATGGCGCTTGTCAGGAACGGTGCCGCTTTGATGATTGAGGAAAAGGATTTGACAGAAGAAAGGCTTTTGAGCGAGGTTAACGAGCTGTTAAAAAACCGCGAAAAAATTGACGAGCTCGGGAAAAAGGCCGGAGAAATGGCAATTGTCGATTCGGCGCGGCGTATCTTAAAAGTCATAGAAAACGTGGCGGGCAAATAAACAATTTTTTCACAGTCAACCGCAGGTTCACATAGTATAAAACGGATGCGCGTTTTGTATTTGTGAAAGGTTGTGCTGGTATGAGTGAAAAGCTGGCGATAGAGGGCGGTATAAGCTTGGAGGGTGAGCTTTCAGTTCAAGGCTCAAAAAACAGCGCCCTGCCTATCCTTGCCGCGGCGGCCGTAACAGGCGGGAGCAGCATTATAAAAAAGTGTCCGAAGCTTACCGATGTCGACGCCGCCGTGAGAATACTCGAATACCTCGGCTGCAAAGCCGCGCGGACAGGGGACACGCTGATTGTCGACTCAAGCGGTATGTGCCGCTCTGACATACCTAAAAAGCTTATGCATGAAATGCGCTCGTCAATAGTTTTTCTCGGCGCCATTCTTGCGAGGTTCGGCAACGCGGTTGTGTCGACGCCGGGCGGCTGTGAAATTGGTTTAAGACCGATAGACATTCATCTTTCGGCGCTTGAGGCGCTCGGAGCGGAGATAACGGAGCTGCACGGGAGGCTTTACTGCTCGTGCCGCGACGGTCTGCGCGGCACAAAAATAACTCTTTCCTTCCCGTCGGTCGGCGCGACTGAAAACATTATGCTGGCCGCCGTCACGGCAAAGGGAACGACAACCATAATAAACGCCGCGCGCGAGCCGGAAATAATTGACCTTGCAAGCTTTCTCAACGGATGCGGCGCAAGGATAAGCGGGTCGGGCGAAGGGACAATAACAATCGACGGAGTGCAAAAGCTTGACAATTACGAACATACAGTCATACCTGACAGGATAGTCGCCTCCACATATATGGCGGCCGCCGCCGTGACGGGCGGCAGGCTGAAGCTTGACAATGTTGTTGTCGAACATCTTTACCCGGTGCTTTCTGCTTATGAAAAAGCCGGCTGTTTGATAACACCGTCGCACGGCAGTCTTGAAATCAAGGCGCCGCGCAGGCTTGGCGGCATCGGTGCAGTGAGGACAATGCCTTACCCCGGATTTCCGACAGATTCACAGGCGGCAGCGATGGTGATGGCGTCATTGGCGCGGGGAACAAGCGTCATTATCGAAAACATATTTGAAAACAGATTTAAACACGTCGGCGAGCTGGTGCGCATGGGCGCAAAAATCATGGTGGAAAATATTGTCGCTGTTGTCGAGGGTGTCGAAAGACTTCACGGCGTTGAGGTTGAGGCGTCGGACTTAAGGGGAGGCGCCGCGCTTGTTCTTGCCGGTCTTGCGGCTGAGGGCGAAACGACTGTCGGAGGGGTTCATCACATTGACAGGGGATGTCAAAGCTTTGAAAACAATTTACGCTTGTTGGGCGCTAAGATAAAAAGGTCATGAGAGAGGAGGGCGACGAATGCAGAGCGACGGCAAAAAAGGCAGCGGCAAGGGCAGGCCGACAAAGAAAAGCATGCCGCTTAGCCAAAGAATGGCAAGAGCGATAGTGTTTGCCATAGAGGGAAAAGGCAAGCCCGAAACAGGACAAGCAGCGGCGCGTCCGAAGTATGACCCTCCGCCGCTCCCGAAAGGACGTCCGCAGCGGCGCACCGCCGAGGGAGGCGGCGTTTCCGCGGCGAGCAGGGGCGGAGTTGAGATGCCGAAGGGCAGCCCCGGCAGGAGGGGACAGCCGCCAAAAGGCGCGCCTTCGCGCCAACAAAAAAGAACAGACGGCAAGCCGATTATGTCGACCCGCCGCCAGGAGCCGCCGCAAAGGCAAGCAAACAGGCGATTGACGGCCGAGGAAAAAAGATTTCACGCCGCGCGCCGCGCCCGCGCGATTCGCGCTAAACGCAGAAAAAAGAGGATTATAAGATTTTCCGCCGTCTTGGCGGCGCTGTTAATTTTTCTGATACTTTCTTTGACTGTTTTATTTAAAATAGAAAACATTATTGTTGTTCCCGCCGCCGGAATTGTTTATGACGAGTCGCAAATAAAAAACGCGTGCGGCATAGAGTACGGAGCCGTCAATCTTTTCAGATGCAAGCTTTCAGATGTCGAGGAAAGGCTTGAAAAGACTTTGCCTTATATAGGAGCCGCTGAGGTGAGGCGTAGTTTTCCGTCTTCTCTTAAAGTGACGGCAGAGCCGACTGTCGCCGCCGCCGCCGTTGATTGCGGCAACGGCTATCTGCTGACAGACAAAAACGGAAAGATGCTTCAATTCACACAAAGTCAGCCTAAAGCTATCGCGGTGCTGAAAAGCTCCGGCGAATTCACAATAAAGACAGGCGAATATATCAAATTTTCCGACACGAGCGAGGGGCAGACGGACGACGAGCTGCTGCTTTATAAAGAAATTATAGGGGCAATCAAAAACACAAAGATTGCGGATATAACGCTCATAGACATAAGGGACAAGCAGTCCGTCAAGCTGATGTACCAAAACAGACTCACACTCTACTTGGGCACCGGCACAATGATTGAAACAAAGCTCAAAACGGCTGTAAAGACGTTAAGCGTCGAGGACGACGGCTCAAAGACAAAGACGGGGAGCATAGACCTCTCCACAATCGGCGTGGCATTTGTAAATGATACGGAGCGGGAGAGCGAGTCGGCAAGTGAGGGTCAAAACAGCTGACGCAGTCCCAACAATTTACAAAAGTCCACATTTAAGGGAAACGGCAGCAAAAAACTTTACGGTTGTCTTTCTGATACTCAAAAAGTTTTTAAAATTCCTTGTGTTTTTAAATAATATATGATAATATCTTAATATCTGATGTTATGCACATTAATCGGCGATTTTTTAGGAGGTTTATATAATGGCGTTTGAGATTGACAACGATTTTGAAACAACCGTTCAAATTAAGGTCATAGGTGTAGGCGGCGGCGGCGGCAATGCCGTCAACAGGATGATAGCTTCCGGCGTGCTGGGCGCGGAATTTGTCGCCATAAATACGGACAAGCAGATTTTGTCCCACTCGCAAGCCACGCATAAAATTCAAATAGGCGAAAAGGCGACAAAAGGTCAGGGAGCCGGCGGACGTCCCGAAATCGGCGCGAAAGCGGCCGACGAAAGCAAAGAGCTTATCACCTCCGCCCTTAAGGGGACGGACATGGTGTTTATAACGGCGGGAATGGGCGGCGGCACGGGGACAGGCGCGGCGCCCATAATCGCGCAGACGGCGAAGGAGATGGGATTGCTCACAATCGGTGTCGTGACAAAGCCTTTTAAGTTTGAGGGCAAGATGAGGATGCAGCAGGCGCAGGAGGGCATCGCGCTTCTTGCGGAGCATGTGGACAGCCTCATTGTCATCCCGAACGACAGGCTTCGCTACATATCAGAGCAAAGGATGAGCCTTGCGCAGGCGTTCGCAATGGCCGACGAGGTTCTGCTTCAGGGAGTTAAGAGCATTTCCGAGCTTATAAAAGTCCCCGGCTTTATAAATCTTGACTTTGCCGACGTAACGAGCGTCATGAAAGACGCCGGGTACGCGCACATGGGCGTCGGGCGCGCCTCCGGCAAGGATAAGTCCGAGCAGGCCGCAAACGCGGCGGTTTCAAGCCCGCTGCTTGAGACGTCAATAGCCGGTGCAAAGGGAGTTATCATAAGCATCACATCTTCCGAGGATATCGATCTTGAGGATGTCGAGCACGCCGCCGAGATAATCACGGCGCAGGCGCACGCCGACGCAAACATCACATGGGGCGTCGCGTTTGACACAGACCTCAACGACGAAATGATAATAACTGTCGTGGCGACAGGCTTTGCCACAGACAGGACAGAAAGTGATTCGGCGGCGATGAGCAACTTTGTCAGCCAGATTCAGCAGGCGTCACAGGACGACGAGGAAGCGCCGATTCCCGTTCCGGAATTTAAGAGCAAGTCAAAGTCCGGCAAAAAGCCGGCAGCGGACAAGCCAAAGAAGCAGCCTGATTTGCCGAGCGAAGAATTTGACGACGACGACGACAAGGACGAGTTTCACGTCATTCTCAACGACATTTTCAAGAGCAAGGGCAGATAAGCTTTGCGGCATTGCCGCCGAGACAGGCATTGTCTGCCAATGACAGCCAAACATAAAAATCGCCCGCCGAAGATAATTTTCGGCGGGCGTGTTATTTTATGACTGATGTTTTGTTATTCGAGGTTTTTGTTAAGCTTTTCAAGCTCGGAGCTTAAAGCCTTTGGCAGTCTGTCGCTGAACCCCTCGAAAAACTCGGAAATCCCCGCCGCCTCCTCGCGCCAAAGCTGCTTGTCGACATCAAGTATAGAGCGGAGCGACTCGATGTTGATTTCGTCTTCTATCCCCTCAATATTAATGTCCTCCGCATACGGCAGATATCCGATAGGCGTTTCCACAGCCTCGACATCACCGCTGCAGCGGGAGATAATCCAGTCAAGCACGCGCAGGTTGTCGCCGAAGCCCGGCCAGCAGAAATTGCCGTCGTCGTCCTTGCGGAACCAGTTGACGTTAAACACCTTTGGCGCCTTTTCAGGGTCAAGACCTGCGCCGATATCAATCCAGTGCTGCCAATAATCCGCCATGTTGTACCCGCAGAAGGGGAGCATAGCCATGGGATCGCGGCGCACGATGCCGACGGCTCCGGAGGCGGCGGCAGTCGTTTCAGACGCCATGACGGCGCCCACAAAAACACCGTGATTCCAGTCCCTTGATTCATAAACAAGAGGCGCAAGCTTTGCCCGGCGTCCGCCGAAGATAAAAGCGGTGATAGGTACGCCTTGCGGATTTTCAAACTCGCTGCTGATGCAAGGGCAGTTGACGGCGGGAGAAGTGAAGCGGCTGTTTGGGTTAGCCCCTTTTTCGTTGCTTTCTTTGCCATTCCAAGGATTGCCCTTCCAGTCGACGGCGTTTACAGGCGGATTGTCGTCAAGCCCCTCCCACCACACTGTGTTGCTGTCAAGGTCGTGGACGACGTTTGTGAAAATTGTGCCCTGCTTTGTTGAAGCGAGCGCGTTATAGTTTGACTTTTCGTTTGTGCCCGGTGCGACGCCGAAGAAACCGTTTTCGGGGTTGATGGCGTACAGCCTGCCGTCGGCGCCTTTCCTAATCCACGCGATATCGTCGCCGACGCACCAAACCCTGTATCCTTTTTTATAATAGCCCTCGGGAGGAATGAGCATCGCAAGGTTTGTCTTTCCGCAGGCGGACGGGAAAGCGCCGCAGATGTAGTGAATTTCACCTTGAGGGTTTTCAACTCCCAAAATCAGCATATGCTCCGCCTGCCAGCCCTCTTTGTGCCCTTGATAAGAGGCTATCCTGAGCGCAAAGCACTTTTTACCCAACAGCACATTTCCGCCGTAACCGGAATTAACTGAAATAATGGCGTTATCTTGAGGGAAGTGGCAAATATAGCGTTTTTCTTCATCAATATCACACTTACAGTGCAGACACCGCACCCAATCGTCGCTGTCTCCCAAAAAGTCAAGGACGTCTTTCCCGACTCTCGTCATTATAAGCATATTAAGCACGACATAGATTGAATCGGTCAGCTCGATGCCAACCTTTGAAAAAGGCGAGCCTACGGGACCCATAGAATAAGGGATTACATACATCGTGCGGCCTTTGTATGAACCCTTCGCTATGCCGTAAAGGAGCTTATATGCCTCGTCGGGATCCATCCAATTATTTGTGGGGCCTGCATCGTCCTTCGTCGGCGCACAGATAAAAGTCCTATGCTCGACACGCGCAACGTCATTGACGGCAGTCCTGTGAAGATAGCAGTCGGGGAGAAGATCCTGATTGAGCTTTGTCATCTCGCCTGTTGAGCATGCCTCGGCCCTGAGGGACTCGCGCTGCTCGTCCGAGTCGTCAATCCAAACAACACGGTCAGGTGTGACAAGTTTTTTTTGGTCCTCAATCCAATCAAGGACAGATTTATTTGTAGTTAGAGCCATAAAAATTCTCCTTTCAAAACGTACTCCATTTTAACTATACACCAAACAGCAAGAAAATGCAAGCACTATTTGTTGTGTTAATTTTGTTGACAATGCGGATATATTGTGATAAGCTTAAAAAAACAAAGAAAAGATAAAAATTATTCAAATAAACCGAACATTTGTCTTGACATTTTTAAAAAGCCTGCTATAATTAAGATACAAACAAACGTTCTCAAAGCATTTTGCATGATTCAGGCGCCGCGCGGCCCGTGATAAAAGTCTCGCGCCGAGCAGCCTGCGAACAGGGGGATAAAAATGACAATAACATCAATGATAATCAAAAGCGCCGCCGAAATAGCGGTTATTATTCTGCTGATAGTCGGGTTTATAAACGAAAGCAAGCTTGTTAAGTTTGAGCGCAAGGCGTTTCGCGTTGTCGCCGCCGTCATTCGCGCTCGCGCCAAGAAAAGGGAGCTTGAGAGGCAAAGGGCGGCCGCGGAGCAAAGGCATGAGGCGGAATATGCGGCCCACCGCAAGAGTGAGCCGCTGCCTGAAAAGATATATGAGCATCGCGGAAGGCGTCATTCGCCGCGCAAGGTGGCTTAGGCGCGGCGTTTTGTGCCGCTGCGCTCATCATTCCTTAAACTTTCCTGTTTTTTCTTTAATCAAACGATGTTTTTCGTCCCACAGCGGCTGCGACAAATCGACATAGTAGTTGTGCGGGTTTTCAAAGCGCAGCACCTCGTCCCAAAGCGTGTCAATCTGCCGCGCGCAGTAAAGGCGTATGTCTGAAAGCGAAGGGCTTTTGTAAACACACTTTCCATTGTCAAACATTTTAACAAGCAGCGGCTTTGCCGTGAAGTTTGATATAGTTTTTCTTTTCCATGTGAAATCAGGGTCAAATAATTCATAGGGCAAGCTTTCGTCGACTGTTTCATTGTGCAAAGTCAGCAGGTCGGCAATCGCCTTGCCTGTTTTGTTGTCAAAAAGCCTGTATACTTTTTTAAAACACGGCGTGGTGACCTTTGACACATTTTCGCTTATCTTGATTTTCGGCTCTATCAAGCCGCCGCGTTCAATGGCGCAAAGCTTGTAAACGCCGCCGAAAACAGGCGACGACGACGATGTGATGAGGCGTTCGCCCACACCGAACGAATCAACGGCGGCGCCCTGCATTATCATGTCGCGCACAAGATATTCATCAAGCGAGTTCGAGGCGATTATTTTGCAGTCCTCATATCCCGCGTCGTCAAGCATTCGTCTGATTTTGCGGGAAAGATAGGCGATGTCGCCGCTGTCAATCCGCACGCCCTTCGGTCTGAAGCCGAGGGGCAAAAGCACGTCGTCAAACGCCTTTATCGCGTTGGGGACGCCGGATTTCAGCGCGTCATAAGTGTCAATCAAAAGTGTGCAGCCCGACGGGTATTCCTTCGCGTATGCCTTGAAAGCGTCAAGCTCGCTGTCAAAGAGCTGCACCCAGCTGTGCGCCATGGTGCCAAGCGCCGGCACGCCGAAACGTATGTCAGTCATGGCGCAGGAGGTGCCGCTGCATCCGCCGATATACGCGGCGCGCGCTCCGAGGACGGCGGCGGCAAACCCCTGTGCGCGCCGTGAGCCGAACTCCATGACGTCGCGCCCGTTTGCGGCACGCACAATCCTGTTTGCCTTTGTCGCGACGAGACTTTGGTGGTTGATACAAAGAAGAATCATTGTTTCAATAAACTGTGCCTGGACGACAGGCCCCCTGACCTGCACAATGGGTTCCCCCGGGAAAATGGGCGTTCCTTCCGGCACCGCCCAAACATCGCATGAAAACTCAAAATTTTCAAGATATTTAAGAAAGCGTTCATCCATGCCGCGGCGGCGGAGATACTCAATATCGCCGTCAGTGAAATGAAGATTATTAAGATAATCAATCATCTGCTCAATCCCCGCCATAATAGCGAACCCGCCCTTGTCCGGCACAGCCCTGAAAAACATGTCAAAATAGGCGACGATATTTTCCATAGAGGAAGCAAGGTAGCCGTTTGCCATCGTGATTTCGTAAAAGTCAGTCAACATTGTAAGGTTTCTGTCTGTCCGTTTCATTTTAAAAATCCTTTCGCGGTTTTTCTTTAAACCAATAATTTTAACAACAAGACGAATTACCAATATTATACAGATAATTATATATATACATATACAACAAAGTCAAGCAAATTATATTATAATGCTTTAATATAAAGAATATTGTTCCAAAAGCTCACTAACTTACACATTTTCTCGCAAAACTGATAAATACCTGATAAATATTTTTGATTTAGGACTTGAAATATAAAAATAATTGTGATATTATAATTCCGTAGCTGGTCAATGAATTGCCGTTTTCGAATTAAAATGTGTGGTGGATTTATACTGAGAGTAATATCGGCGCTAATAACTTTTATGTTCGATTGACCTTCAATAATTTGAAAGGAGAAGGAAGAATTGAGAATCAGAAAACAAGCGCTTGGCGACAGAAACATTGTTGGTGAAAAAGTTGAACAACAACGCAAGTCAATGGGTATGAAGCAAAAGGATCTCCTCACCCAGCTCCAAATTAAAGGAATCGACCTTAACGCGTCAGGTCTCTCAAAGCTTGAGGGACAGCTCCGCTATGTAACAGATTTTGAGCTAAAGGCACTTGCGGACGTCCTTGGGGTAACAGTAAACTGGCTCCTCGGTCTTGAATAAGCCCTAATTCGCACGGCGTCCGAGCAAAAGCCGGACGCCTTTTTTCCGCCTTTTTTAAATGTTTAACAATTTAATGAAATAAAGCATGAAAAATGCTTGCTTTTCTTTTATATATGTTATATAATCAATACATATTGGATTAAAGTGTATATTGCGGGCTGTTTGTGCGGTCGCGCTGACGCTTTTTGTACAAGCGTTCTCCATGCTCGGCATGAGTTTTTCAAAGCAAACAAACGCAACGTTTAAGACAACACGCCTTGCCCGGCATCTTTAAAGCAAGCTGTGAGAGGTCTTTGCAGGCTGTGAACGGAGAATGGACTTTCCATGAAAAGGACGGTGATTTTCAAAATTAAAGCGCCCGCCAACGTTAATTTGCGCGTTTTATTTAGTGTCAACATATTATTATATTGAATCAATTTAAATTTATTCATGTTTTCAGCAAAAAACTATTGCAATTCATAAATTATAATGTTATAATACTTTTACATTTATTTAGGAGGAATTCACAATCATGAAAACAAAGATTATCTCCGTTTTGCTTTGCGTCTGTATGCTTGCGGGCATAATGACTATAGCGGGCATGGCGGAACCTGCAGTACCTATCACTACAGACGTAAGTCTCAAGGATCCGCTCAAAATCGATAAAGGCACAACCATAGAGACAATCAGCAAAAAGGAAAACATGGGAAACTATGTGAATAGTTCACACAACGCTGCCAATTGGGAAACTATTTTAAAATATTATAGTGCTGATATTAAAATTGTGAATATTGGCGGAAAAGATTACCTTAGAGTAGTTCTGACCGAAATGCCAGGTAAAAACTGGGAGGGTCGCACGGACGGCGATGATTGCCACCTTAAGATTAACGGCAAGGGAGGCAACCCGGATAAAGTAACAGCTGCCGTTATTCATCTCTCCGATCAGGAAATCACTTGGGTTGCAAAGCTTTATGACCTCCAGATGGGCGTGCGTATATACGGTGTAGATGGAGATAATCTTGTAGCTTCCAACATTGCGACTGTAAAATACGATGTGGAAGGTACATCGGGAGTGATAGATAAGCTCTATGACTTAAAATACGGCACAAATGTAACGCTCACAGCAACTCTCAAGGAAGAGTATGAGGAAATTTACAAATTTTATTGCTGGGTTGATGGCAAGAATAACGTAAAATGGGAAGACCCCATAACTAATGTAAAAATCACTGATGATGCGGCAATGTTTGCTGTCTATAGAGAAATCAAGGACAGATATGTAGTCACATACAAGTCCAACGAAGGCGGCAAAATAGTTTATAACGATTCTGAAAACCTCAAGATTTTTGAGGGCGACGGTCAAGTCAGTGTGCTTCATGGCTCGTCTCCGCATTTCACATTCGTTCCGGACGAGGGATATGAGGTTTCCAAAGTAATCGTCAACGAAGACGGCACACCGAAGGAAGTCAGCAGTATCAAAACTCTGTTTAGCTCCCTTTTCGACGCAGCAGATTTTGAGGATGCTCTTGCAATCTTCGGCACATTTGCCGACGCGACAAACAAAGATGTCTACACATATACCTTTAAGAACATTGCGTTTAATGCATCCATACAGGTTGTGTTCATAAAGTCCAAGGTTTATGAGCCGGCGTCAGGCGTCGAATATGTCCCCGGCCCCGAGCTTTCGACAGGCACAGACGACGAAGCCGACGCTGACGGCGACGGAGCGCAGGCAACAGTAATTCCCAATGAGGACGGCTCTCCCGCCGACGTCGATGTGGCTAACCCGCAGACCGGTTCCGCGACGGCAATAGCGGCTTTCGCGACACTTACCGTTGCGGCAGCAGCCGCGTTTGTTACGGCAAAGAAAAAGAGGTCGTAACAGTTCGTTATAACCATCACATTTTCAAAAGCTGAATAAATGTAGTTACGCTCCGGGGCGCTGTCCCCGGAGTGTTTCTTTGCACGGTCGGCTCAAATTTGTAATTATATCTTGTCCGTAAAAAATGCAAAAAACATGGATATTTATTAAAAAGCTGTTGACAAAACGTGTCGGCTATAATATAATAGACAAGCTTTGCAAGCGGTACATGGCGGCATAGCTCAGTTGGCTAGAGCATTCGGTTCATACCCGGAGTGTCGTTGGTTCAAATCCGACTGCCGCTACCATAACCGGCCCGGTGGTCAAGAGGTTAAGACACCGCCCTTTCACGGCGGTAACACGAGTTCGAGTCTCGTCCGGGTCACCACTGCGCCGCAGAAACGCTGCGGCGTTTTGCCGTCTGCTTGGACGCATAGCTCAGCCGGTCAGAGCGTTCGCTTCACACGCGAGAGGTCCTCGGTTCGAGCCCGAGTGTGTCCACCAGCATAAAAAGCCGAAGAAACGTTGATAAATAACGTTCTTCGGCTTTTTTGTGTTTAAATCTAAATCAACAGACCGTGAAAAATCAAAAACGCACGACAAAGAATGGCCCGGTCTAAAGAGCTGTCCCGCTTGTCGGCACAGACAGCTTTGTTACATCGGCTCCCTCATGCTCCAATAATTTCAGCTTTGTCAAGATTCCGCCGGCATAGCCTGTCAAGCTCCCGCTTGCCCCGACGACGCGATGGCAAGGAATAATAATTGAAATGGGATTGTGACCGACAGCACCGCCGACAGCCTGGGCAGACATTGACTTTTTGCCTGTGATTTCCGCCGCGGACTTTGCGACCTCGCCGTAAGTCATAATCTGTCCGTAGGGGATTTCGCGCAAAATGTCCCAAACGACATGGCGAAACACGCTTCCCGCAGGGTTTAGGGGCAAATCTGAAATCAGCGGCTTTTCGCCCGCAAAGTATCTGTCCAGCCAGTCGGCGGCAAGCTTGAAAACATCAAGATCGGATTTTTCCGCCAAGCTTTCGGGAGCCCCTTTTCCGAAGAACTTTTGCCCCGTTTTCCAAAGCCCGACAATAGATTCTCCGTCGCTCGCCATTGTGTAAACACCTATGGGCGAATGATATTCCGCTTTGTAATACATCTTTGTCTCCTTTTAAAAATATTTATGCATTTCAAATAATTGTGTGCCGAACACCGGTTAAGAACTCCGCGGAAAGGGAAGTTAAAACCGCAGGTACATTAAAATTATATCACCTTTCACTCTAAGAAGGCAACAAGTTTCACCCCCCATATCAAAAAGCGCAGGCGGCGGCGCGGCTGGGGGCAGGGCGGCGGAGCGGCAGAGGGCGCGGAGCGGCAGAGGGCGCGGTGCGGCGGGGAGCGGGGCGGCGCAGCGGCGGGGGAGTAGGCGGCGGCGCGGTGGCTTTTATTGACTTGATTATTAAGTCATGTTATAATTTTACCATGATTTGATTGCAAGACTTTAGGTGCTCAAAGCTTAACCGCCGATTAGCTTTGATTCGCAAACAGAGGTTGTCATTAGGGCTTTTATTGAGATAAAGCGGCTTGCCCCGATTGCTTAACCGCCAACACAGAGGCAATTTTTAAAAAGGAAGAAGTCAAAAAATGAAAATAAAGCTGACGGCAATTGTTCTCATCGTTTTTTTGCTGATAGGCGGATGCGCGCAAAACCCTCCGACTGTTTCAGACACGGAGTCGAGAGTTATAACTGACGTGTACGGCAGGCAGGTTAAAGTCCCCGAAAAGGTTGAAACAATCGCCGCGATTGGCGGCGCCGCCCGCATTTTGACATATGCCGGATGTGCGGACAAGCTTGTCGGCGTGACCGATATGGACAAAAAGAGCATTTCCGAGATGCCTTACTCTGTCGTAAATGCCGAGCATTTCGCAAAAATCGCGTCAGTCGGAAGCGGCGGCGCCGATGATATCCCTTATATCGAGGAGCTTGTCGCCTTGTCGCCGGACGTCATTTTCGGATTAACGGATGAAAACATAATTAAAAATGTGGCGGAAAAAACAGGCATACCCACTGTCGGCATATATCCCGACGGGATGTTTGACGAAAGCTTTTATTTTGCGCTGGAGCTTATAGGGCTTATAATGGGCACACAGGAGCAGAGCCTGCAAGTGTCGGACTACATAAAGGACTGTCAGAGGGATTTAAACGACCGCACAAAGGACATTCGGGATGAATCAAAGCCGTCTGTTTACACCGGAGCCGTCAATTTTCGCGGCTCGCATGGGATTGAAGGAACATATGCCGATTACCCGCCTTTCACAGCCATTGGCGCAAAAAATGTCGCGGATGAAACGGCGCGCGCCGGCGCGTTTATTATCGACCTCGAAAAGATAACGGTATGGAATCCCGACATCATTTTTCTCAACCCCGCCAACATGGACATTGTCAACGAAAGCTATTCAAAAAACAAGGCTTTTTATCAGGGCTTGAAAGCCGTGCAAAACAAAAAAATATACACTCAAATTTCTTATAATTACAATTGGACAAACATGGAGATAGCTGTTGCCGACGCATATTATGCGGGAAAGGTCATTTACCCGGAAAGGTTTTCGGACATAGACCCGATAAAAAAGGCAGACGAAATATTCACAGTCATGCTCGGTCGACCTTTTTATGAAAATCTTGCCGCGGACGGCAGCAGATTTGAGAAAATCGCCTTAGGGGAGTAAGCAAGGATGAAAAATCCAAGGACATACAAAGATTATATACGGCATAAAAAGCTTTTCATATTGTTTACGGCGCTGATCGCCGCGTTTGCAGCCTTGTGGGCGATAAGCGCAGGCTCGGCGGGGATTTCCTTGAAAGAAGTCATGTTAACTCTCATAGGGCGCGGCGGCAAGCAGTCGTCAATAATTGTTTTTAACCACAGACTGCCAAGAATTGTCACGGCGATTGTGGCGGGAACAGGTCTTGCGGCGGCAGGGTGTGTCATGCAAAGTGTTTTGAAAAACCCGCTCGCCTCGGCGTCCACTTTGGGGATTTCGCAGGGGTCGGCGTTCGGAGCATCGTTTGCAATCATTGTTTTGGGCGCGGGAATGCAAAATCAAACCTTCAGCGGCATAACAATATCAAACCCCTATATAGTTTCTGTTTGCGCGTTTATCAGCGCGTCGTTATCAACGCTGATAGTGTTGGCGCTGTCAAGCTTTAAGAAAGCCGCCCCGGAAGCCATGGTGTTGTCCGGCGTGGCTCTTAGCACGATGTTTTCCGGCGCAACTGCGCTGATGCAATATTTTGCGGCGGACGTGAAAGTCGCCGCGGTTGTCTTTTGGACATTCGGCGATTTGGGGCGCGGCGGCCGAAGCGAAATATTTATCATGTCGGCGGCAGTCGCGCTGTCGCTCCTTTATTTTTTCTTTAACCGCTGGAATCTTAACGCGCTGCAAAACGGTGAAGAAACGGCAAAAGCGCTCGGGGTGAATGTGACCCGCGTGCGCCTTTTAGGGATGCTTATATGCTCGCTGACTGTGTCGATTATTGTATCTTTTGTCGGAATCATTAACTTTATCGGGCTGATTGCGCCCCACCTTGTGCGGAGGTTTATCGGAAATGACCATCGCTACTTGTTGCCCGCCTCGGCGCTGACGGGCGCTTTTCTGCTGGTTGCAGGCGACACCGCGGCACGGCTTATTGCGGCGCCGATTATTTTGCCTATCGGCGCCATAACATCTTTTTTGGGCGCGCCTTTATTTATTTATCTTATTTTTAAGGGGGCGCGCGTGAAATGATCCGTGTGAAAGAGCTTTCATTTTATTATAATCGTGATCGGATGATTCTTGACAAAATTAACTTTTGCGCGCCGAAAGGGCAATGCACCGCTATTTTGGGAAACAACGGGGCGGGTAAAAGCACATTAATTAAGTGTCTGAACAGAATATTGGAGCCGCGGCAGGGAGCCGTTTTCGTGGACGGGAAAAATATTAAAGAGCTTGGGCGAAAGGACATTGCAAAATACATAGCTTACGCGGCGCAGGGAAGCACGGGAGGCAGGTTCACTGTTTTTGATTCGGTCTTGCTGGGCAGGAAACCATACATCAAGTTGGAGCCGTCCAAAGAGGATTTCGGCATCGTCGAATCGGTTATAAAGCGTATGGGGATTGAAAAGCTTGCTCTCCGTTACACAGACGAGCTTTCCGGCGGAGAGATACAAAAGGTGATGCTGGCAAGGGCGCTGGCGCAGCAGCCCCGCGTGCTGCTTTTGGACGAACCCACCGGAAGCCTTGACCTCGGCAATCAGCATGAGGTGTTGGCGGAGATACGTCAAATCGCCGAGACAGAGCAGATATGTGTCATTATAGTAATTCACGACTTGAACCTTGCGCTGCGCTATTGCGATAACTTTCTGTTTTTGAAAGACAAGCGTGTTTTTTCTTTCGGAGGAGTTGAAACGATTACGCCCGAAAGTGTCAAGGAAGTTTACAAAACTCCCGTTACAGTCCGGGAAATAGGCGGCGTGATGACTGTCGTGCCGTTTCCGTGCTGAACCGTTAAAATTATTTGTCAGCCACCTGTGATTTTTCGCAAGCAGCGCCACCCTTCAGTAATCTTTGTTATGACGCTTTCAGGCGCCTTAAAGCCTTGCGCCGACACAGCCTGAAAGCAAGGCATTTATCGGCGCACTCAAGGAAAAAAGCAGGGATACCAGCGCCTTGTGAGCGGCTGTATGAGCATATGCTTTTTGCGTAGAATGGCAGGGCAGAAATTAAACAGGCTGCCTTTGACTCGGCAGCCCGCTTAAAGCGCTTTTTTTAGCATCTCTTTTAAGAATTGTGTGCTAATCTAAATCAACTTTAATAATTTCGCCTGTGACAGCGTTAATTTTAACTTCGTAAACTCCGATATCAGTTCGTATTTCTATTTCATAAACTAAACGGCCGCCGCTTTTAGTATCTAATTCGACATCGACGACTTGGCCGGGAACTTGGCGCAGCGCGATTTGCACTGCTTCCTGCGGAGTTATTTGGCTGTTATACCAAAGATTGTTCGGCATAGTGAATTCACCCCCGTTAACGCAGCGTATCTTTAATAACATAATATGCGAGTTTATAATAATGTGATACAGCGCGGAAAAGCTGACGAGTGCGGTAAAAAGCGGCGTCCACGCTTGGCAAACACGGGTTAATAGCTTGTGATTTGTTCCTTAATTATGCCGTTAAACTGTTTTTTCAAGAAAAGGCGCACAAAAACTATATATTGTTGCACAGTGCGCAACAGTTGTTTCAAAATGTGTTGATTAATATAATGTATGTTATATAATTATAATACACTATAATGGGAGGGAACGGCATGAAGCTTACGGGCGGAGAAATTATTGTAAAACAGCTTGTCGAGGAGGGCGTGCCCTATATTCTCGGCATTCCGGGACATGGTGTTTTGGCTTTGTTTGATGCTGTCAGAAAAGAAGAAGCGAAGGGCAACATCAAATACATACAGGTCAAACACGAGCAGGCGGCGGCGGCAATGGCAGACGGATACTTCCGAGTTTCAGGCAAGCCCCTTGCCTCTTTTGCGTCGATAGGTCCGGGCACGTTGAACACAAGCATAGGGTTAGGCACGGCGTATGTCGACTCAACAGCCTTTTTGCAGCTTTGCGGCGACACGCATGTGCATATGAAGGGCGTCGGTGTCCTCCAGGAGATTGAGCGATACACCGACAGCAACATCATCCGCAGCCTTGAGCCGCTGGCAAAAAGAAGCTGGAGGGCGGAGTCCGCGGGGCAGCTGCCGAGGATTATTCGCAGGGCGTTCAGCCAAATGACTTCCGGCAGAAACGGCCCGTGTGTAATCGCGCTGCCGATGGATGTGCAGGCAAGCGCGGTTGAATGCGCTCTTATGCCTGTTGAGAATGAAAAGGCAGGCTCTATTCCCTGTGCTGATATGAGATACATTAAAAAGGCTGTTAAATTAATGCGCTCTGCCAAGCGCCCCGTCATACTTGCAGGCGGCGGAGCGCTTCACGCAAGGGCGGCGGAGCTTATCACGGGCTTGGCGGAGAAATGGGGAGCCGCGATTGTGACGACGCTTGCGGGCAAGGGAGCGGTGAGCGAGGAGCATGAGCAATATTGTTTTCACACAGGCTCCAAAGGCACTCCGATAGGGCTTAAAATTTGCCGCGAGGCTGATGTTGTGCTTGCTGTGGGCGCCCGTTTTGCGGATGAGACGACCTGCTCATACAGAAAAGGAGCGGCATTTAATTTCCCGGACACCAAGCTTATACATATCGATATCGACGCGGGGGAGATTGGCAAAAACTACGGCGCGGATGTCGGAATTATAGCTGATTTGAATGACGGGCTTAAAAAGCTAATCGACAGCTACGACGGCGGCGCGGACAAAACGGAATATCTCAAAGAGATAAAAAAACTAAGAACAGATTGGGAAAATTTCAAAAAGGATTACAGAAGCGTCAAGAGCGATAAATTGACGATTTCTCAATTGATAGGATTAATGAACAGCTGCCTGCCGGAGGACACCATAATTTCAACCTCGTCGGGCAACACGCAGGCGCAGCTTTTTCAGGAGTATTGTTACAAAAAGCCTTACCGAAACCTCACCACCGGCGGTTTTTCCACAATGGGCTGGGCAGTCCCCGCCGCGATGGGCGCAAAGCTTGCAAAGCCGGACACACCTGTCGTCGCTTTGCTCGGCGACGGCGATTTCATGATGATTATCCAGGAGCTTTCGACAATGGCGCAGTATGATATACCTGTCATAATTGTGCTGGCGAACAACTGCGGATGGATGGCGATAAAAGATTTGCAGATCAGCGCCTTTGGCGAAGAAAGCGCTTTCGGCAATGATTTCATAAAAGACGGCGAAGCTTACAGCCCTGATTTTTACGGCATAGCAAAAGCGTTTAACATCGACGCGTACAAAGCCGACACGGGCAAGGAGGTTGAAAGCGCCCTGCGTTCCGCTGTCAAGGCTAATAAACCGGCGCTCATATCCGTTGACGTCTCAAGGGAATACCCGTATACCGGCGGCGAAGCTTTCGGCTGGTGGGATGTTCCGATTCCCGCCTATCTCGGAGACAAGCGGGCGGCTTATGAAGAAGCGGTGAAGGAAGAAACTGTTTAAGAATTAACCTGCAAAGCGTTTATAATCAAAAAAGGGGGTATTATGATGAGATTTGTGTTGATAGGATGCGGTAGGATTGCAACTCTTCATGTCGCCGGATACAAGGACAGGGATGACGCCGTGCTGTGGGGCGTATACGACAAAAAACGCTCTGCCGCCGAAGCGTTCGCAAAGGAACACAGCATACCAAAGGTTTATGACACATATGAAGAGGTTCTTGAGGACAAGGAAGTGACAGGTGTCGAAATCCTTGTGCCTCATTACCTGCACTGCGAGATGACCGTTCAGGCGTGCAGGGCAAAAAAACATGTGTCTGTTCAAAAGCCCATGGCTATGAATCTTGATGAGTGCGACAAAATGATTGCCGCCGCAAAGGAAAACGGCGTAAAGCTGAAGGTTTACGAAAATTTTGTTCATTATCCGCCTTACCAAAAAGCAAAGCAATTGCTTGAGAGCGGAGAAATCGGCGAGATACGCGGCATCAGATACAAAATGAATAACGGCGGGCTGAACTCCCAAAACACTCCCGCCGCGAAGGTGCGCGCGAAAATGGCAGGAGTTCGGCTGACGGACGATTTATGCCCCACAGGCTGGGAAGTTGACACGCTGTCCTGGACATGGAGGCTGAATGAGACGCTTTCAGGCGGCGGGCCGATTGTGTTTGACGACGGTTACCACAAGTTTTCAATGTTTATCGACCTTTTCGGTGACGTTGAAAAGGTGAGCGCGTGGATTGACGAAACCTCTTTGATCGGAAACCTGTGCCAAGACTCGCCCGCTGTCATCATGTGGAAATACAAGGGCAAAAAGCTTTACGGCACATGGGACATCACCTGCTCGGAGGACATGTATATAAACGGAAAGTATTACACTTGCGACGAGCGCATGGAGATAACAGGTTCAAGAGGAATCATTTGGGTTACGAGATGCACGGCCGAAATGCTCGGAGGAGTCGCTCCCCTTGTGATGTACAGGGACGGCAAGCTCACAGAATTTTGGGATATGCCGCACGACTGGCAGGATTCATTCATAAATTCAACACATGATTTTATAGACTCGATAAAGGCGGACAGGGACCCTGTTTTAACAGGCGAAAGAGGCAGAGAAGTGCTGAAATTCGCGCTTGCGGCGATGGAGTCCTCGGCAAGACAAAGCGAAGTTTTTCTTGACAGCTACGAAGACAAGCCTGCGCCGGAGAAAAAAGGACTTTTAGGCGTGTTGTTGCGTAAAAACGGCAGATGAAAACAGCAATCGGAGGGAAACAAAATGAAGGTGGCAGTAATAAATGAAGTCTCGGCAAGAGACAAAAACCCGCATATAATCGAAGCGCTGAAAAAGCAGCCTGTCGAGGTTTTTAATGTCGGCATGAAAGAGGGTGAATATGAAACGGAGCTGACATATATCCACACCGGATTTATGGCGGCAACCCTGCTTAACCTCGGAGCGGCCGACATGGTCGTCGGCGGATGCGGCACAGGTCAGGGCTTTTTGCTCTCCGTCATGCAGTACCCGGGCGTTTTTTGCGGCTTGATTGCCGAGCCCCTTGACGCGTGGCTGTTCGGACAGATTAACGGCGGAAACTGCGTATCGCTTCCGCTCAACAAGGGGTTTGGCTGGGCAGGCGGCATAAATCTTGAATACATTTTTGAAAAGCTGTTTTTAGGCGAACACGGCGGGGGCTACCCTGCCGAAAGGCGTCAAAGCCAGCAGCAAAGCAGGAAAACACTTCAAACGATTTCTCAAAAAGTTCACAAGCCTTTTGCCGAAATATTTTTGCAGACCGACAGCGAAATAATCACGCAAATCTTCAAGCACAAGCCTTTTGTCGATTTGGTTGCGGGACAAGCCAAAAACAAAAGCTTGCAGGAGCTGATTTTATCTAAAATTTGAGGGCTGCGTAATGAGTCAATCCTTACAAAAGGGAATAGAAGCGTTAATGTTCCTGTCGTCAAAAAGGAGCGCGGGAGCAACGGAAATAGCGCGGGCGATAAATGTAAACAAAAGCACAGCGTTCAGAATCATGCAGACATTTCTGGCTTTCAACATGGTCGAAAAAAGTCCCGAAACCTTGTGCTACAAGCTTGGACCCGCAATTCTCAAGCTGTCACAGCAGTATTACAGCGGTCTTAATGCGGCAAATGTTTCAAGGCCTTACATGGCGCGGATAAGCGAATGCTTCGGCGAGTCGGTTCACCTTTGCGCTCTGTCAAACAACAGCGCCGTTGTGGTTGAGCAGATAACGGCCGAGGGCAGACTGATTGTAAACGCCAAAATCGGGGAGGCGGAGCCGCTTCATTGTTCATCTGTCGGCAAATGCCTTTTGGCATACGCGGACGGCGGCAAGCAGCAAAAGATGCTGTGCGAAATAGAATTTAAAAAACACACCGAAAACACAATAACAAATGAGACCGCACTGAAAACAGAACTGAATAAGATAAAAGAAAACGGGTACGCGGTGGACGACTGCGAGTTGTCAGAGGAAATCCGCTGTGTCGGCGTCCCCGTTTTTAACGGCAAGGGAGAATGTGCCTTTTCAATCGGCGTTTCCGGAGCAAAAAGCAGGATGACACGGGAAAAGGTCTTTAAAATAGCCTCCGCTCTAAAAAAGGTGTCGGAGGCAATTTCTTCAGAACTCGGCTGCACAAAAGTAAAATAAAAAGCAGATGTGTCAGCGTCAAAGACAACATGCCGCAAAAGCATGATGAGACGGCAAAAAGCTAAGGGCGAAATCACGAAAAGGACAGAGGAATATAAGCTATGAAAAGAATTATCGCAACGTTAATTGTGCTTGGGTTAATGTTTATGCTGTTTGCCTGCGGCGCGGGTGAAACCACAGGCGGCGCGACGACGGAAGCTTCCGCAATCGAGCTTGAAAACTCAAATGCGGACGAGCCGGCCGCGTCCGTAAATTCACACATAAATGGCGCCGTTATGCCGCCGCTGCAAGGCGGGTCGATGCTGTACACATTCCCTTCAGCAAAGTCATATGACGTCGTGCAGAGCGACGAGGGCAATTACAGGGTATACCACTTGGGGATTGTGAATGATTTGGGCGAAGTTTTGTCAGAACCGCAGTACACATATGTCAAATATTCGCACGGTGAAGACGGCAGCGTCAATGGTTTATTTGCTCAAAAAGGCAAGGAATTCACATGGTATGATTTAGACGGCACATCTAAAAAGCTGCCGTTTCAGGCAGCGAAGGTGCAAGCAATACAGAACGGACGCTACTGGATTGTGTCACGTTTGGGATTGACGGGCGATAGTTTTTCGCTCGAAGAAGGTGTCTGCGACGGCTTATATGACACGCAGGCGGAAAAATTCATTTTACCGCCGAAAGACGGACTTAACCTTTTTTCATCCGGCGGATTAATATTTGGAAATCAATATGAAACAAGCTCCTTTGACAGCAAGCGCGTTCGCGGCTTCCAATGGGATCCGGCGGATAACAGCACACGCGAATTTCCGATGAAATGGCGCTGCTGCGGTTACTTCCCCGAAACCGGATGGTATGAAATGGTGGAGAACTACAGCACAGGCGGTTTTGAACTTTACATTGTGGATCAAAATATGGAGATTGTGCCGGAACTGCGCACAGATTGGCACATTGACGAGCGTTTCGACGGCGGCAATCATCTTGTTGTGCGCAGCAGGTCTGACGACAGTATGAACACTTGGGTTAATAGCGGCGGAACATTTTCAAAACTGCTGTACGACCAAATACAGCGATATGAACGCTGTTATATCGCATGGAAAGATGGGTCATGTTGGAGCGGCGGGACTCCCACACTGTTCGATGATAAGCTGAAGATTGTGCATGAAGCGCAAAACGGCGAAACAATTTTCATGCTTTCCGATTTTCAATCCAATTCAGAGATGATTGTTCTTATGGATAAAGAAAGCCGCATACAAAAGGCTTGGGATCCCCGCACATGCAAGGAAATTAATTTGAAAAGCAAAAGCGGCTGCTGGTTCAATAACGAATCTGCTTATATTCTGGAAAATGGCCGTTGGCGCACAATCGACCCCGTACAGTATTGCGACAAGGCAAAAGGGGAGGATGGCGCATGGTTTTGCCAGGTAACCGAAGACGGATTTATTATCCGGCTTGCAGTCCTCAAGGAGGGTGTTTACGCGACAGAAGAGCGGTATATTGCCGTTGATTGGAACGGCGAGCCGACAAATCACCCGCTGCTGCGGTTTTATAAAAGCGGCAATAAGATGTCCGACGCGGGCGAGCAGGGTCCGAATTATTTTTGGGCGGAACAGGACGGCGCGCGCGGCTATGTTAACGAAAAAGGCGAATGGCTGTTCAAATACGAATAGCCGCCTGCAAAATCTGCCGCCCTGATTGCGCCCCGCCCCGCAAAAAAGATAAAAAGTTGACCCATTCCCTTGAATGTGACACGTTGAGACGGTAGTATTGATGTCAAGGGTGGATAAGTAAGCGTGTATAAGTGCTTGAAATAAAGGAGTTTCCGTGATTTTGAACTTGCATTCAACCTGATTTCAAGGCTTGAAAATATTTGTTG
>JAAYIY010000044.1 GCA_012523185.1 Clostridiales bacterium | reverse complement strand
TTGTTGTGCGATTGCGCCGTCAGATTTTTTCGTCAGATTGTCTAAAAAGCGCAGGCAATACTTTTTGTATTGCCGAGCATTTTTGGGCGATATGACGGAAAAGATGCAAGCAAGCGTGCAACAAAGGTTTCAGCCGCTCATTGCGCGGTGTTGTCCTAACGGAAAGCCGTGCGTCAAGCTTCAAGCACGGGCATTTTCCGCCGCGCTCCTTATGCGCGCGATTGCGCCCGCCGCGTCGGGGCAATTAAAAATATAGCTGCCCGCGACCATCACGTTCGCGCCTTTTGACGCCGCCAGCGCCGCGGTTTCAGCATTGATTCCGCCGTCAACCTCAATGTCCGGGTTTACGCCGCGTTTTTTGCACTCTGCGCGTAAGTCGGCTATTTTGGAAATTGTTTCTTTAATGAACGGCTGTCCGCCGAAGCCCGGCTCGACTGTCATGATGAGAACCATCCCGATTTTGTCAAGAAACGGAAAAACCTCGTCAACGCTCGTCAAAGGTCTGACGCAGAGGGAGGGAACACAGCCGAAGCTGCGGATTTTTTCGATTGTCTCATAGACGGGCGAGCCCGCCTCCGCGTGGAAGGTGATTATATCGGCGCCCGCCTCGGCAAAATCCTCAATAAATCTTAAAGGCTTGTTTATCATCAAATGTACGTCGAACTTCATCGGCGTACATTTTCTTATTGCCGAAATCACCGGCGCGCCGAATGAGATGTTCGGAACAAAGTTGCCGTCCATGACGTCAAGATGGAGCATATCCGCTCCGCCCTTTTCCATGCGCTGCGCCTCTTTGCCAAGCATGGAAAAATCGCTCGCAAGCATGGATGGAGATATTTTAATCACATATTACACCCCTTAAAGCGTTTGTTCGCGGCCGGCCGCCAAGCCTGACGGAAAGGAGACGAACAAACTTTAAATGTCTGGCGAGGAAAGATATCGCGCTTGCTTTTCTGTCAGCTTGTCAACGGCAAGACCGTAATAGCCAAGCATTCTTGAGGCGACGTCATTGTCCGTTTCCTCAGGAACGGGTATGAGCGACGCGGAAAGAGGCTTGTCTTTGTTCTTCACAAGATAAAGAGCGCTCAAGGCCTGGATGGCAAAGCTCATGTCCATTATCTCCGCCGGATGACCGTCGCCCGCCGCAAGGTTTACAAGCCTGCCTTCTGCAATGACGCTTAGACAGCGGCCGTCGGAAAGCGTGTAGCCTGTTATGTTTTTGCGCTGCTGCGCGGTGCTTACGGCAATTTCTTCAAGGCAGTCCATGTCAACCTCGACATTAAAATGACCGGCGTTGCAAAGTATCGCGCCGTTTTTCATAACGTCAAAATGGCGGCGCGTTATGACGTCGCGGCAGCCGGTGGCTGTTATAAAAATGTCGCCGATTTTTGCCGCGTCAAGCATGGGCAAAACAGAAAATCCGTCCATGTGCGCCTCCAGCGCCTTAACAGGGTCAATCTCTGTCACAATCACGTCGGCGCCCAAGCCTTTGGCGCGCATCGCGATGCCCTTGCCGCACCAGCCGTAGCCCGCAACCACAGCCTTTTTTCCGGCGACGATTAAGTTTGTCGTTCTGTTTATGCCGTCCCAGACAGACTGCCCCGTGCCGTAGCGGTTGTCAAAAAGAAACTTGCAGCGGGCATTGTTGACCGCCACCATGGGGAAGCGCAGCTTTTTGTCCCTCTCCATGGCGTTGAGCCGCATTATGCCCGTCGTCGTCTCCTCACACCCGCCTATGACATTCTTTAAAAGATTTGGATAAGAGCTGTGTATAAGGCTGACAAGATCCCCGCCGTCGTCTATGATAATGTTCGGGGCCGATTCAATCACATTTTTCATGTGAGCGGCATAGACGTCCCCGGAAGCTCCGTGGCGGGCGAAAACATTTTGCCCCTCAAGCGCGAGAGCGGCGGCGACGTCGTCTTGAGTGGACAGCGGATTGCTTCCCGTGACAAACATTTCGGCTCCTCCGGCAGCAAGCACAAGACAAAGATAAGCTGTTTTTGCCTCAAGATGAACAGACAGGGCGACGCGCAGACCGTCAAAAGGCCTTGCGGCGGAAAACTCCTTTTCGAGACCGTTTAAGAGCGGCATATGGCGCTTTACCCACTCGATTTTTTGAAAGCCCGAGGGAGCAAGCGAAATGTCAAGAATATCGTGCAAAGAAATCAATCCCTTTTAATTTGTTTAAGCTGTGTTTGATGTAAGTGCAATTTTCAAAGCTGTTCTTAGCGAAAAGATGAAAGGACTTTGCCGCAAAACTGGACGGGAGAAGTCAGCGGCTTGAAGCTTTTCTGACAGCCTGCGCCGCAAGCTTGACACCGAACTTCGCGCTGTGAAAATTAAGTCCGCCTTGCAGCCACACAGCATATGGAGGGCGAAGCGGCGCGTCTGCCGAAAGCTCTATCGACGAGCCGGAGATAAAAGCGCCGGCCGCCATAATCACCTTGCTGTCGTAGCCGGGCATGTCCCATGGCTCGGGGGCGGCGAAAGAGTCCACCGGCGAGCCGCTTTGAATCCCGCGGCAAAAAGCAACAAGCTTTTCGGGGCTTCCGAGCTTTATGGCCTGAATTATGTCGTATCTTTCATCATCGGACGACGGCGTCGTCTCATAACCCATCTCCTCAAAAAGAGCGGCTGCGAAAACAGCGGTTTTCAAAGCTTCTCCCGTGACGTGCGGCGCGTTGAAAAGCCCCATAAACATTGAGCGCAAGGTCCCGAGGCTTGCCCCGACCTCGGCGCCCAGACCCGGCGCTGTCGCCCTGCACGCGCAAAGATCCACAAGCTTGCTGCTGCCTGCTATATATCCGCCGTTTCTTGCGAGACCGCCTCCGGGATTTTTTATGAGCGAACCGGCAATCAGATCCGCTCCCGAATCAAGCGGCTCGCACGTTTCAGCAAATTCACCGTAACAGTTGTCCACAAGTATATACGCGTCGCTTTTTTCACGCACAATCTTGACTATCTCGCCTATTTTTTCGACAGAAAGACCGGGGCGCAGCGTGTATCCTCTTGAGCGCTGTATATAAACAAGATCAATTTTTTCCTTTTCAAGGGCTTTTGAGATTGCGTCAAAATCCGGCTCGCCGTTTATGTCAAGATCCGTCTGGCGGTATTCTATACCGTAATCCCTCAAAGACCCTTTCCCGCCGAAAGGTTCTTTTCCGCCCAAAGACTTTTTTCCGTCTCCGCAAATGCCGATTGTGGGAAGAATAGTGTCGTATGGTATACCTGTTACGCAAAGCATTTTGTGACCGGGGCGCAACAGCCCGAAAAGAGCGACTGTGAGCGTGTGCGTGCCGCAGGTCAGAGTGTGTCGGACAAACGCGGACTGCGCGCCGACTGCATCGGCAAAGACACTGTCAAGAACGTCGCGCCCTCTGTCGCCGTAACCATAGCCTGTCGTTTCGGCAAAATGTGATTCACAGACATAATTTTTGCGAAACGCGTCAAGCGTTTTCAGCTGGTTATGCTCCGTTATTTTGTCAATTATTTCAAGCCGCCGCCCAATCTTAGACATCGCGCGCTCCGCAAGCTTTTCTGTTTCGCTGTCAATAAAAGAATCCATCAATCATAATCCCCGAATAATTTATTAATGTGCGCCGCAGTGTGCTATCGTTGCGCCAGCTCCGCGGCAAGCAGCTTTATGAGCTTGTACGTTTCAAAAAGGTCTGATTCCTTGATGACGCAAGACGGCGAGTGAATGTATCTGCAAGGCAGTGAAACGGCAAGCACCTTAACGCCGCCCCTTGACTTAAATATCGCGCCGGCGTCGTTGCCGCCCGCCACCTGTGTCTTGACTTGTGCTTTTATGCCGTTTTTTTCAGCCAAGTCAAGGACTAAGCGAAACAGTTCGCGGCTGTAGACAGTGCTTCTGTCCATAAAAGATATCACGGGACCGCCGCCGAGCAGGCAAACCCTCTTTTCGCCCTCGACACCGGGGATGTCCGCCGCCGTCGTCGCCTCCGCGACAATTGCACAGTCGGGATCCACAGTGTATGCCGCCGCCTGAGCGCCGCCCGTTCCCGTCTCCTCCTGAACGGTGAAAACGACCCACATATCATAATCCTGCTCGTCCTCAAGCATTTGCAGCAGCAGCGCGCACCCCGCTCTGTCGTCGATTGCGCGCGCCTTTATAAAACCGTCGCCGAACGTCACAAATTCCGAATCAAAAAAAGCGCAGTCGCCGGGACGGACTGATTCTTCCGCTTCGGCGCGGCTTTTCGCGCCTATGTCAATGTATAAGCTTTCTTTTTCGGGAAACACATTTTTCTCGTCGTTTTTAAGGAGATGAACGGGCTTGACGCCGATAACTCCGGGAATCAGGCGTTCGCCGACACGGACGTTCCTCCCTGCCATCACCGACGTGTCGATGCCGCCTACAGTGTCGAATTTTAAAAATCCGTCGCTCGTGATGTGTGTCACAATAAAGCCCACTTCGTCCATATGCGCGGCGAGCATGACCTTGTTTTTTGATTTGTTCCTGCCTTTTTTAAAAACAATCAGATTGCCGAGATTGTCGACGGAGAAACGGCATTCGGAGCCGAGCCGCGAAATCAGATATTCCCGAACGGCCTCCTCCCGCCCGGAAACGCCGTAAAGCGAACAGAGATTCTTTAGCTTTTCAGTCATTTATCACACCGCCTTTTTTCAAGATATAAGAGCAAATGAGGCGCGCCGTGTTTTCGATATCCTCTATGTCGCAAACTTCGGCGGCAGTGTGCATATTCCTTTGAGGGATTGATAAAAGAGCCGTCCTTTTGCCGCCTCTTGAAAACGCGACTGATTCGGCGTTTGTGCCGGTCGCCCCGCCCATGACGTCGCGTGTGCAGGGGATGGAGGACTTTTCAGCCAGCGACAAAAGCTCCAGCGACATCTCACGGCAAAGCGCCGGTGCGAACCCTATCATCACACCGCCGCCGAGCGGCGCCGACTTTTCCGAAGGAATGTCGGGCGCCGAAGCAAAACCGACATCGACAATTATCGCCTCGTCCGCTTCCGACAAAAACGAGCCTGTCTTTGCCCCGCCTCCCGTCGTTTCCTCCTGAACGGAAAAAAGGACTGTCAGACCGCAGCTGAAATCCTTGCCCTCAAGCATTTCGAGGCATCTTAATATCGCGGCGACACCGACTCTGTTGTCTTGCGCGGCGGAGCATATCCTGCCGCCGACAAGCTTGTGTTGATATGACTTCAAAATGATTCTGTCGCCGGGAGAAACAAGCTCTTTTGCCTTTTCTCCGTCAAAGCCCGTGTCAATGGATAGTTCGCTTAATTCCGGCGCTTCTTTCGCTCCCTTTGAAAGGTGCGGCGGCGTTGACGTTATCACGCCGAAAACATCTTCTTTTCCCATAATGACGACTTCGGCGGCAGGCAGAACGCGCCTGTCTATGCTGCCGCACTGCGCCGCTTTAACAAACCCGTCGGCGCCGACGGATGTGACAATCATGCCTATCCTGTCGATGTGCGCGTCAAGAAGAATGTGAGGTCCGCCGCCGTCTTTTTTGCCGACGACGTTTCCCAAGGCGTCGGAGTGAACAGGCATAAAGCGCGAAAGCTCACGCGCCGCGGCTGCCGCGGCGTCCTTTTCGTCACCGCTTACGCCGCCGCCGCAAAGCGAAAAAATGAATTCGATAAATTCTTTTGTTGTACGCATATTTTCTCCTTATTATGAGATACGGTGCGGCGCGCCTTTTGAGACTTATAAGGTCTGCGCCGAGCCGAGCCGCCCTGATATCCTGCCCGCCTCAAAAATAACTCTTTCCTCGTCGATTGTTTTTATACAGCCGTTTTCCATTATGATTTCACCGCCGACAATCACCGTCTCGACTGATGAGGAGCAATCGGAATAGCAAAGAGAGGAAATGCCGACGGGGGGCGGATTCATGGCGGGCGTGTCGAGCCGCATTATCGCAAAATCAGCGTTAAATCCGACTCTTATCTCGCCGGTTTTTTCAAGCCCCAAAGCGCGAGCGCCGTTTAAAGTGGCGATTTTTAACGCTTCGTGTGCCGTGACACAAAGCGGGTCGCGCCGAACGCCCTTGTGAATCAGAGCAAGAAATGAAAGCTCCCTTAGCATATTCAAGCTGTTGTTGCTTGCCGCTCCGTCGGTGCCCAGCGCGACGGTTACGCCTTTTTGCAGCAGCTCCGGAACAGGCGCGACGCCGTTGCCGAGCTTTAAGTTGCTGACGGGGCAGGTGACGACGCTAACGCCTTTTTCGGAAAGTATATTTATATCGCCGCCTGCAAGACGCACACAGTGGGCGGCGGTGCAGGGCAAATCAAAAAGCCCTGTTTTGTTGATTAAGGCCACGGGAGAAAGATCGTGCTTGACAAAGGAGGTGCGAACCTCCCGCGCGCTTTCCGACAGATGAATGTTTATGCCGACGTCGAGAGCTTTTGCGGTTTCGGCGACTGCTTCAAGAAAGTCGGGCGAGCAGGAGTACGGCGCGTGAGGAGCGAGCATGAAGCTTAGCTTTTCGCAGCCCTTAAACTGCTCGATATCCGCCTCTGCCTCCCGTATACGCCGCAGACCGCCCTTGTCAAGGCGGCTCTCCCCGACAAGTCCCCTTGAAAGGACAGAGCGCATACCGCTCTCCTTTGCCGCCAGGGCACACTTTTCAGGCATCATATGCATGTCAAGGAACGAGGTGGCGCCGGAGCGTATCATCTCGCAAATCCCAAGAAGCGTCCCCCAATAAAAGTCGTCGGGCAGAAGGCGTTGCTCCATCGGCAGTATGCTTCGGAAAAGCCAGTCGTCAAAGCCAAGGTCGTCCGCGCGCCCGCGAAAAAGCGACATATAGGCGTGCGTGTGCGCGTTTACAAGCCCCTGGACAAGCAGCTTTCCGCCGCCGGATATCGTTTTGTCGGCGCAAAATCCCTCGGGGACCGCGCCAACAGATAAAATCACTCCGCCGCCGACATACACATCAGTGACACGCGTCGTGTAGCCGCCGCCCTCGGGCAGCACCGCCGTGATTCCTTTTATGAGGAGGTTCAAAAAAACACACTTCTTCTTTAAAATATTTGCAACAAATATAATAACACAATGGTAATAAAAATACAATATTTGCTTGCAAATGGTTCTTTTCTTGTTTCCGTGAAAAGTTACTCAAAAAGAGCGGGACAGGAAAGTTTGAGTTTTCCCACAGCAAGAAAAATAGCAGAAACATACCCCTCAATGGTACGGAATCCTCTTGCACGGCGTT
>JAAYIY010000073.1 GCA_012523185.1 Clostridiales bacterium | reverse complement strand
TGTGAGGGGGGAGAGGTTCTTGAGGCAGCCTCTACGCTTCTTATGAGTATAAGCGATATGAATGAACCTGAGCCAAGCACCCTGGGTTTTGTGGTTTCCGACCTTAGCCTGGATAAGGCTGAAGGTAAAGCAAAGGTTATGGTTGAGCGGGTCGGCGGCAATCAGCGGCCTGTCACAATAAAATACAATACAGTGGAAGGCACCGCGCTTCCTGGAAAGGACTATGAAAGCACCGAGAGTATGCTTATGTTCTACGCCGGTGTAAACAAGCTTCCCGCCACGGTTGAACTTATTGATGACGGACTGGCTTCAGATGAGCCGGTTTATTTTGATATTGTTTTATCCGAGCTTTTAGGTGATGACAAGTGCACTCTGATAAATGACCAAGTCCGTGTGAATCTTATAAATTCAGGTGAAATGACTGAATTAATCGACATGCCGAATTTAGCCAGCCAGCTTTACGACCCGGACCTTGTCGATGTATCCGGCTCAGTGACAGAAGCTAAGGGCGCCGCTAATGCAGGCGGCAGTGTTATAAGCGGCAGGTCCGTCCAGCTTGAACAGGCGGAGACCGTAAAATCCGACCTTGTTTTCGGAGGGGAAGACCATATGTCTACCCAGGTTTATGATCAAAGCTTTGCCAATATAAAATTTAATAACCCTGCAAGCCCATGGGCTACCTATATTGATGCAGCAAACAAGGACTACTGGAGCGCCAGCTTTAATCCGGGAGACGGTGCTGGTTTTGCAGAAGCAGGCGGAAAGGCCTATTGGGTAGGCAAGGACCCTAACGGAGGGGCAGATGTGGAAATAAATTCAGGTATTGCACTCTACAGCAGGAGGGAAGCAACTGCCCAGCTGACAGATGCAGGATGGCAAAGTATGGGCGGAAGCTCAAACGTGGCATCCCAGCTGTTCAGCAGTTACGATATTTCCATAGAGGCGAGAATGGGTCATGATACATCCTATTTAGGCGGGTCTACAAGATATTTTTCCTATACCCATCCCAAACTTACCTTTACCTATAGCGGTGAAAATGGAGGGAGCCTTGTTGCCAACCCCCGATATGTCAAGCATATTGTTCTGAAGGACAGCGGCATATTAGATAAAAATTGGGCGGTACGGGCTTCAGATAATAATATAAACTTCAGCAATCCTTTTTATGGGGCTTATAATGGCACCATTAATATTGGCCAGGGGCAATTAAAACTTTTGATGTCTTTGTACTATAAAGGGACAGGAGACCATGAGCAGGATACACTCAATGATGCCAGCATGATATGGCTGAAAAAGGCAAATCTGACCCGCCGAACCTTTGCAAGAGACGCATTTAAACTGGAAATTTCAACCCCCAATGACAGCAATACAGCTCCTTTAAACAGCACTGTCATCACGGACTATAATAATAAATTCAAGCCTGAGCTGGTAATTCCGGCGGCTAAGGGGGGTGTAGTTTCTGCTGCTGACAATAGGCTTTATGTGGGCTCAACCGTAAAAATCAGCACAGGAACAGCTCCTGCAGGCTACTATGTATCTGACCTTGTAGTTTACCAAAGCAGGGACGGAGGTAATTCCTGGAATAAATTTGAGAAGTTCAACATATCTACTAACTATGAACAAAATAACGAAAAATATTTCACCCTTAAATTGGTCGGGAAAGATTCCGGACCGGCACTTGACAACAATGATATGGGTGCACAATATAAATTCAGGATTGCATATTCACGTATAAGTAAAGTTACTGTTGACTTATCACCATCAGTACCGCGTATGGAGAATAGCCCCGATTCAATAGATACTAGCAGGATAGGTGAAGCCCTTACCGGCTATACAGCCGGCAGCAATTACGGTTTTTCAAAAGGAACGGGAGTCGGCAGCAATATTAGCTACGGCTACAGTACATTTAATACAAACAGCGGTGACTTCAGCAGGGATGCTGCAGAGGGGAGTGTTCCAGAACCTCTTGATACCGGCGGCCTTACGGGCACGGAATTTTCCTTTACGGCCACCAATATTCAGTGGGTATGCTTCAATCTTCCTGCTGATGATTTGCTCCTTATAAACGGTACCGCCTATCCGGGCAATGCGAAAATCTACCTGAAGGAATCTGATTTCGCAGGCGGCTTGAGCGTATTGTACTACCATAAGGATTATCAGACAGCCAAAAGCGCCATGAAGACTGCCATTTCCTGGATGGCCCTGTATTGGGATGCCAACGGCAACGGTATGATTGACGGATACTACAATGAGAATGATTCAACCTTTGTGCTCACGGATGTGAATGGTGTTGAGGACCTCTTCTGGGGATATGTCAAAGGAGAATCGGTAAATGAAACAATGTTTGCTCCAATGAAGAATGAAGACGGGAATTACTGCCAATTTTTCATAAAGGCATGCTATACAATGACACCCCGGTCTTTGATTCTGCCGGAGGGTGCCAGTGACAGCGAAAGGGCCCAGATACTGCCTGCCTTTACCACTTCGGTTAATCCTGACAGTGCGGCTTATTCCAAACTGACGCCTGAAGGCCGGGCCTACCGGTATATAGTAAGCGGCTTGACCAGACAGAGCTCAACCGGCACAATTGCAACACGGTCTTCTGA
>JAAYIY010000043.1 GCA_012523185.1 Clostridiales bacterium | reverse complement strand
TTTTGGGCGATATGACGGAAAAGATGCAAGCAAGCGTGCAACAAAGGCTTCAGCCGCTCATTGCGCGGTGTTGCCTTAATTTTCAGCAAAGCTTCTGCCGCTGACAACGCGGCATTAAACCTTATGTCAGGGGGATTACATGGAAGACTTTTCAAATTATTTTCCGATTTGGAGCAAGCTTACCGCCGAGCAGCAGACAGAGCTTAATCTGTCTGTTTTGACGCAGTCCTTTGAAAAAGGCAGCCCGATACACAGCGGTTCCGACGACTGCATCGGTCTGCTTGTCGTCAAAACCGGTCAAATCAGAGTTTATACTATTTCCGAGGAGGGCAAGGAGCTTACGCTTTACAGGCTTCTGCCGCGCGATATGTGCCTCTTTTCCGCCTCCTGCACAATGCCTAATATCCAGTTTGACGTGATGGTTTCGGCCGCCGAGGATTCCACAGTCTTTCTTGTGCCCGCGGCTGTTTTTAAAGCGCTCATGGACAATTCCGTCGCGATGGCAAATTATATCAACGAGCTTATGGCGTCGCATTTTTCGGAAGTAATGTGGCTGATGGATCAGATACTTAACAAGAGAATGGACTCGCGCCTGGCCGCGTTTCTGCTTGAGGAGGGCAATTTTTCACCTGAACGGGATGTTGTTATAACTCACGATTTGATTGCCGGTCACCTCGGCAGCATGCGCGAGGTAATCACAAGGATATTGCGATATTTTCAAAGCGAGGGGCTTGTAAGCCTCAAGCGCGGCAGGATACGCCTTTTAGACATCGAAAAGCTTGAGGAGCTTGCCCGCGAAAGCCTTCGGTGAACTGCCTCGGCAGGCGCCCGTAAAGGGGCTGTCTTTATAATATGGTCTTTTTAACGCGCCCTTTTAAAGGCGTATGTCAAGGCGGCTGATTGTAACATTGTTACTGTGAAATCGGTTCTTTTGAAGTATCCTTTTGTCATAACACAATGAAAGGGGATATTCAAATGTCCGTTATATCAGTAAACAGCGTCAATTTTAACGAGGAGGTCATAAACTCCTCAAAGCCCGTTCTTGTCGACTTGTGGGCGACATGGTGCGGTCCGTGCAGGATGATGGCTCCCGTGCTGGATGAAATCGCGTCGGAGCACCCGGAGGTTAAGGTGTGCAAAATCAATGTCGACGAGGAGCCGGAGCTTGCAAGGTCTTTCCGCGTTTCGGCGATTCCGACTGTCGCGCTTATCAAAAACGGCAAGGTTGTTGATTCCTTTGTCGGTTTCAAACCAAAGTCGCACATCAAATCAATGCTTGTTTAAATTTTATGTAAATATCGGATAAAACAGGAGGCGTTGTATGAAAACAGTAATAATCGGCGGCGTGGCAGGCGGAGCCGGTTGCGCCGCAAGGCTTCGGAGGCTTGACGAGTCAGCGGAGATAGTCGTGCTTGAACGCGGCGACTATGTCTCTTACGCAAACTGCGGACTGCCCTACCACATCGGCGGCACAATCAAGGAGCGCAGCTCCCTGCTTCTCCAGTCTCCGGAAGCGATGAGGGAAAAATACAACGTGGACGTCCGAACAGCCAATGAGGTTGTCGCGATTAACCGCGGCAAAAAATCAGTGACTGTAAAGCACCTTCAAAGCGGAGAAGTTTATGAGGAGTCTTATGACAAGCTTGTCATATCGACAGGCTCGTCGCCGTTGCGCCCGCCGATTCCGGGCATTGATTCGCCGCTTATACGCACGATATGGACTGTTCCCGACACCGACGAGGTAAAAAGGCTTTTGGGCTCGCGGGACATCCGTCGCGCCGTTGTTGTGGGCGGCGGATTCATCGGTCTTGAAATGGCGGAAAATTTGAAACGGCGCGGACTGTCCGTTTCTGTTGTCGAAATGAGCGCTCAGGTTATGCCGCCGTTTGACTTTGAAATGGCGCAGCTTTTGCATCAGCACATAGAAGAAAGCGGAGCGGCGCTGTATTTGGACGACGGAGTTAAGGAATTTAAGGACGACGGCAAGCTTGTGACTGTCACTCTTGAGAGCGGAAAGACTTTGGATGCCGATATTGTCATTCTTTCAATCGGCGTCCGTCCAAACGGAGAGCTTGCGAAGGCTGCCGGTCTTGAGCTAAACTCGCGCGGCGGCATTGTTGTTAACGACAGGCTTTTGACATCGGACAGCGACATTTACGCCGTCGGCGACGTAATAGAGGTTGAGGACTATATTTTTAAAGGACGCACAATGATTCCCCTTGCCGGCCCCGCCAACAAGCAAGGGCGCATAGCCGCGGACAATATCGCCGGCATGGACGAGGTTTACCGCGGTACGCAGGGCTCGTCCGTTGCAAAGATTTTTGACATGACCGCCGCAAGCACGGGGGTTAACGAAAAAACTCTTTTGAGCCGCGGAATGTCTAAAGGCAGCGACTATGAATCAGTCATAATCACGCAAAACTCGCACGCCGGTTATTATCCCTGCGCTTCTCCCCTGACCTTGAAGCTTCTTTTTTCGTCCGACGGAAAGATCATTTTCGGCGCGCAGATAATCGGGCGCGACGGTGTTGACAAACGCATCGACACCATTGCCGCCGCAATCAGAATGGGCGGCGGTATTGACGACCTTAAGGACTTTGAGTTTGCTTACGCGCCGCCTTATTCCTCGGCAAAAGACCCCGTCAATATGGCGGGCTTCACAGCCGACAACGTGATAAACGGCAGAGTGAGGTTTTCGGCTTGGGACGACCCGGACAAAACAGGGAACGCGGCTCTCCTTGACGTCAGGGAGGAGGTTGAGCTTGCGGCTTTCACTGTTCCGAACTCCGTAAACATCCCGTTAGGTCAGCTTCGCGGCCGTCTGCAAGAGCTTGACAAATCAGGAAACATAATCATTTTTTGCGCGATAGGCGTGCGGGCTTATTTTGCCGCCAGAATCCTTGCGCAAAACGGTTTTAAAAATGTTTCTGTTTATCCGGGCGGCGCGCGATTTTATCAATCGACGCATTTCAGTCACGGAGCGGCTGTAATCGACAAAACACAGGCGTCTGCCGCGCCTGCCGCGCCTGCCGCGTCACAATCTTCAAAAACAAAATCCATCAGTCTTGATTGCAGCGGAATGCAGTGCCCCGGACCCTTGATGAAGGTTTACGAAACAGTCAGCGGCATGGAGGACGGGGACGTTCTTGAGGTCACGGCGTCCGACCCGGGCTTCATGCGGGACATCGCCGCATGGTGCAAAAGCACAGGCAACACGCTGCTTTCAAAAGGTCAGCAAGGAGCGTACTATACCGCTTCAGTCAAAAAAGGATCGGACGGCAAGACGGCGGCTCCCGACCGGAAAGACGGCAAGACAATCATTGTCTTTTCCGGCGATCTTGACAAGGTCATCGCAAGCTTTATAATTGCCAACGGCGCCGCCGCAATGGGCGGAAAAGTCACAATGTTTTTCACCTTTTGGGGATTGACAGCGCTGCGCAAACCTGAAAAGCAGCCTGTAAAAAAATCTGTTACAGAGTCAATGTTTTCCTCGATGCTTCCGCGCGGCAGCAAAAAGCTAAAGCTTTCAAGGATGAATATGGGCGGCATGGGCACCGCCATGATGAAAAAGGTTATGGGTGACAAAAACGTCGATTCGCTTGAGGAGCTTATCAAAAAGGCTGTGCAAAACGGCGTAAAGCTTGTGGCTTGCACAATGAGCATGGACGTAATGGGCATTCAAAAAGAAGAGCTTATCGACGGTGTCGAGTTGGCCGGTGTCGGCTCATATCTCGGCGATGCCGAGATATCAAACTTAAATCTGTTTATTTGAGGTGAGGTCATGAGAATAAGACTTAACGAGGACGCCGATGTCGTCGCAACTATAAAAGACGGCCTTAAGGCAAGGAACGGTCACTGTCCGTGCAGGATGGAAACGACGGACGATACAAAGTGTATGTGCAGAGAATTCCGCGACCAGATATCCGACCCCGACTTTGAAGGTTACTGCCACTGCATGTTGTTTTACAAGGAAAAATAAAGACAATTACATATGACGTCCGCCGCGCGGCTTTTAAGAGCTGCTCGGCGGGCGTTGTGTGTTTTTTCACGCGGCTTGCGGCTTTCGATTTGCATTTTCCGCACGTCCCACATATTCTGTATGGGGGGTGTTTTGAATGAATCCATATGAGCTGACCGCTTCCATAACGGCGGCGGCGAATACTTTGGCGTGCCGTATGTCGGACGATGAGATTGCCCTTTTGTCCGCCGTCCTTGTGCAGCTTGGCGATACGCTGGCGACAATTATCGCAAGAAAGGAAATGTGCGAAAAATATGGCGGCGGCTCGGCTGAAAATGACGCAAAAAACGAAATCACCCCGGCGCCGTAAAGCCGGGGCGGCAATGCTTTGATATTATGCCGCAAATAACGGCTGTATAAATCCGCCGCGAAACAAGCGGATATGTCCGCTGTTCAGCTGAAATTATAGTTTTTGCCGCATACCTCGCGCATTTTATCGCGCAGCTTCAAAAAATCCTCAAGCGCCTGCGGCCTTTGCTTTTGGTTTCTTAAAAGTGAGGCGGGGTGAAATGTGCCCATCATAAAAATCCCGCCCTTTCGCTCAAAGACGCCGTGGTCGAGCGTGACCTTAAAATCCGGAGAAATAAGCCGCTGCGCCGCTATTCTTCCAAGGCACACTATTATTTTGGGGCGCATGATGCGAACCTGCTCGCACAGCCACTTAATGCACTCGTCCTGCTCGTCCTGCTTCGGGTCGCGGTTTTGCGGCGGGCGGCACTTCACCATATTGGCTATGTATATGTCTGTCTTTCTGTCAAGATCCACGGCGCTTAAGTATTTGTCAAGGAGCTGTCCGCAGCGGCCGACAAACGGCTCGCCCGTCAAATCCTCCTGCTTGCCCGGCCCCTCGCCGATGAACATAACCTCGGCATTCTCGTTTCCGCCGCCGAAAACAATGTTTGTCCTTGACTCGCAAAGCCGACACCGCGTGCATGACATGCATTCTTTTTTGAGTGTTTCCCAGTTTGTGTACATCTTTTACCTCTCTGAAATAAAATGAAATCCGTATAAAGCTCTCGCCCGAATTTGAAGGCGCGATTATGTTAAACAGACCGCCTAAAAATTAAAATAAATAAAGGGATTGTAGCTCCCTTTTATCATATATGACACGGCGACTATAAAAAGCAGGAAAAGCGCCGCTGTGTATAACGCGCTTGACGTCCGCTGCGCCGCTTTGCCCGATGATTGAATCTTTTTCCGAACAAACGGGGCTGTCGGCAGCGAAAAAGCGACAGCGGCGGCGAACATCACAATGTTGTTTTTAAGATAAAAGACAGTTTCGCCCGGCATAAGCCCCGCTCCCGACGCGCCGAACATCGCCTTGAAATAGCCGCACGCCGCGCCCATGCTGTCCGACCTGAAAATAACCCAGCCGAAAACGACTGTCAGCATTGTAAAAACATATTTCAGCAGGTTTATCAGCTTGCCCTTTTTTTGCGGTATCCCCGTGAGCTTTTCGATTGTCAGGACTGCGAAATACATAAATCCCCACACAAGAAAAGTCCAGTTCGCGCCGTGCCATATGCCTGTCAGCAGCCAGACAGTAAAAAGGTTGAATACAAGCCGCGCCTTTGAATCGACACGGCTTCCGCCCAACGGGAAATAAACATAGTCTCGAAACCATGTGCCAAGCGAAATGTGCCACCTGCGCCAAAACTCGGTGACAGATTTTGAGACGTATGGGTAGTTGAAGTTTTCGAGAAAGTGA
Source organism: Clostridiales bacterium (assembly GCA_012523185.1). Lineage (GTDB taxonomy): Bacteria > Bacillota > Clostridia > Oscillospirales > Acutalibacteraceae > UBA1425. The sequence continues at coordinate 27,991 of JAAYIY010000043.1, read as the reverse complement.
AACCCAAACATACGCCCAAGCCCTATGCCCATATCTGAATAACCGGCAAAGTCAAAGAATATTTGGAACGTATACGCAGCGGCGCCGAGCCACGCAAAAGACGCGGAGACGGCATCTTTTGAATCAAATGCCGCGTCGGCTATCACAGCCATAGAGTTTGCTATCATCACCTTTTTGAGAAAACCGACAATAAATCTTTCGACGCCCGAAACAAAATCGGCAAGCGTTTCTTTCCTGTTTTTTATTTCGTCGGCGACTGTCTGATAGCGCACTATCGGTCCCGCAATCAGCTGTGGAAAAAAAGATATGTAAAGCCCGACATTTAGCGGGTTTTTCTGCATTTCACCGTTGTTTCTGAAAACGTCTATAACGTATGAAAACGCCTGAAATGTAAAAAAAGAAATGCCTATCGGCAAGGTTATCAGAGGAACAAAAATGCTTGTTCCGAAAATATTGTTGATGTTCTCGATGGTAAACATCAAATATTTGAATATGAACATAAGTCCGATATTGAAAACGGCCGCCGCGGCTATGACCGCCCTCCCCTTTAGCTTGCGGTCTCTGAATTTTGCCGCCGTTATCCCCAGCGCCCAGTTTACAATGATTGATAAAATCATTATAAGCACAAACTTCGGCTCGCCCCAAGCATAAAAAACAAGCGACACGCAAAGCAGGAAGATATTCTGAAGCAATCTGCTTTTTTTGAGCAGAACATAATAGGCAAAAATTACAGACGGCAGGAACACAAACAGGAATACTGTGCTTGAAAACAGCATCGCAACCTCCGTTTTTTATCATACCTGCCCTCATGCCCGCTTTGCGGCGCGCAAGGCGCTAATCTCCAAGGGCGCCAATCACAGCCTAATCAGCTTTTGAAACTTTAATTTCCCTGCCGTCCGATGTTGTTATTATCACTGAAGGCAGCGTCTGTGAAGGCTTGTTCTGATTTCTGAAATATTGTGCCGAAAAAACGAGATCATATGACTGCTTCTCGCCAGCTTCAAGAGAAAACGATTTTCTGCCCGTCATTGTTTCGCGGGCGTCGGCGTTTTTGTCAAGTATAAGACCGCTTTCATAGTCGTCGTCAAACACGCCTCCGATACGAAAATCGCCAAACTCCTTGTCGGACGGATTCTTCAGCGTAATCCTGTATGACAGAAGAATCTCGTCGTTGCGTATCTCGTATTGCAGATATGAACTCTCGGACACGACGAGAACGGGGTCGCCGGGCTTTGGCGCGTTTTTGTCCTTTAGCCTGTAAGCCGTAATTAACACTCCCCCGGCAACAAGAACTAATGCCGTGACAATAATAACAACAGTTACGGCGGCTTTTCTTTTTGCGGGTTGTTTTTTGTTTTCCATTGATAAACCTCCGTGCGCCGGTATCCTTGGGCGCCGCGTCAAAATGCGAGCTTCGCGGAAATATAGTCCGCAAGGTCGGCTATCGGAAGCCTTTCCTGATTCATCGTGTCACGGTCGCGCACAGTTACACAGCCGTCCTCAAGGGAGTTGAAATCGAATGTTACACAAAACGGCGTGCCTATTTCATCCTGCCTGCGATAACGCTTACCTATCGAGCCTGAATCGTCGTATTCGCACATAAAGTCCTTTGAAAGCTCTCTGTATATTTTTTCGGCATTTTCACCAAGCTTTTTTGAAAGAGGAAGCACCGCGGCCTTTACCGGCGCAAGCGCGGGATGCAGGCGAAGCACAACCCTTGTGTCTCCCTTGTCCGCGTCCACAACCTCCTCGTCGTAAGCGTCGCATATGAAAGCCAGCGCCACTCTGTCGGCGCCGAGAGAAGGCTCCACAACATACGGAAGATATTTTGCGCCCGACTCCTGGTCAAAATACTCAAGGCTTTTGCCGGAAGCCTCCTGATGGCGCGCAAGGTCGTAATCTGTGCGGCTTGCCACGCCCCAAAGCTCACCCCAGCCGAAAGGAAATAAAAATTCAAAATCAGTCGTGGCGTTTGAATAGTGTGACAGCTCCTCGCTTTTGTGGTCGCGAAGGCGAAGGCTTTCGGGTTTCAGTCCAAGCGAGAAAAGCCAGTCACGGCAAAAATCCTTCCAGTAATCGAACCATTTAAGCTCCGTGCCGGGCTTGCAAAAAAACTCAAGCTCCATCTGCTCAAATTCACGCGTGCGGAAAATAAAGTTGCCGGGCGTTATCTCGTTGCGAAAGCTTTTGCCTATCTGGCAGACACCAAACGGCACCTTGCGGCGCGTCGTCCGCTGTATGTTCGGGAAGTTGACAAATATGCCCTGCGCCGTTTCCGGGCGGAGAAAGATTTCGTTTTTTGCGTCCTCCGTGACACCCTGAAAGGTTTTGAACATCAGGTTAAACTTTCTTATTTCCGTGAAATTACTTCCGCCGCAGTCGGGGCAGGCTATCTTGTTGCCTTCTATATATTTTGACATATCGTCAAAGCTCCAGCCCGACGGGTCGGCGCCGGAATCCTCAATCAGCTTGTCGGCTCTGTGGCGAGTTTTACAGTCCTTGCAGTCCATCAGCGGGTCGGAAAAGCCGCCGACATGACCCGACGCAACCCATGTCGCCGGATTCATGAGGATGGCGGAATCAAGCCCGACATTGTAAGGATTTTCCCTGACAAATTTGCTCCACCAGGCTTGCTTGATGTTGTTTTTAAGCTCAACTCCCAGCGGACCGTAATCCCAGGTGTTTGAAAGTCCGCCGTATATCTCGCTGCCGGCGTATACAAAACCTCTGTTTTTGCAAAGAGCGACTATATTTTCCATGGTCTTTTTTGATTTGTCCATATGTCGAAGAAACCCCCGAAAAAATTATTGTGGAAATTTCGCAAAACAGCTAAACATTAAATCTTGCCGCAAGCTTGTCACAAATCTCTTTTGACATGACGCGGGCAAGGACGGCGGCCGCCGAAAAGCACACGGCAGCCGCGGCGGCGCACCAATGTGTGCCGTAACCGTTTGCCATGTTTATGATAAGAAGCAAAAAGCTTGAGGAACCCAGCACCATGAGATGCTCCGCGGCATTGACGCGCCTTTTGGGAAAGGCAAAGATTCCGGCAACAATCACCAGCGCCGCGGCAAGGTGCAGGAGCGGTATGCCGAAGCGTATGGCGGGACCGAAATACCCAAGGCGCGACTTGCTGTACCACAGCATAATCAGCGAAAGGCAAATGATGTCACGGATTATATAGCTCCCGAAATAAAGCTTTTTAATGAATATGGGTCGGAAAACAAGCGCCCACAGGCATGGCAGAGAAAGAACAACCCACGCGGCGTTTGAAATGTTTTTATTGACGGCGCAGTCCGCCGCGACAGCGATTGCGGACAGCGCGAGCGCCGCCGCCGTATAAATGCCAAAATACCAGGGCGGATTTTTTTTGTAAACAACGTCGGGATATTCTGCCGTGCGCTGACCCTTTATCACAGGCTCGGAGCGTTCGGCCGGGGAGGCGCAAAGAGGGCACCTTTTGTATTCTTCTCCAAGATCCACTTTACATTTTTCACATCTCATCAGGAGCAAGCCTCCTTATTGCTTGTTTCGACGCGCACCCGTATGCCTGAGGAGGTCAGGAACGTGAAGAAGTTACGGGGTATGTCAAACTTTTTGGACGAGCCGGTAAATGTTATCGTAAGCGTATCACCGAAACCGCCGATGGCGCACGCCAAGGTTTCATGCGGGGCGCCGCCCAAAAGAACCTCTATCCTGTCTATATGCTCGCTCATTTCCGGCGGCATGCTGCATATGCCGAGGTTTGACATACAGCACGCGAACTTCCTCTGCCCGACAAGGTGGTAAGCCGTTTTGAGAAGCGGACGCTTTATAACATTTGGCAGAAATCGGACAGCCGGGTTACCCGCGCTGCCGACATTGCGCTTAATCGGAGCAAGCAGCGCCTCGGCGCTTGCCCCCTCTTTTATCTTCCCTCTTATCGACTCGACTATTTCTTCAAACGTGCTGACGCCGTTTTTTGGGGGCGTAAATCCGATGTTTGTAAAAAGCGAAAAATTACGAAGTGTTTTAAAGCCGAATATTGGGCGCAGGCTCATGGGGACGGAAAGCTTGATAACCTTTTTGTTTTCGGGATTGTCAAGGTATATTGAATAAAGCAGCACGGCGGCAAAATATTCTGTTATTGTAAGCCCCAAAGGCTTGCAGCACTCCTTGATATCCTTGACGGGAATGATGCCGTGGACTGCCTGAAAATAGTTTGGTATTGTCTTGACCTTATACTGATAGCTTGACTCTTCCTTTTGGAGCGGCGGGGCATCCTTTTTATAAAGCTTTGGGAAAACATCCTTATGCTCGTACCTTTTCGGTTTCTCGCCGATATCTATAAAATCGCCGCTGTTTGGTATGACATGCCCTTTCAGCACGAGGTAGCGCGACACGAGCGTCTTGAGAAACAGCAGGGCGGCGCCGCCGTCCGCGATGGAGTGAAACATCTCGATTCCTAAACGGCGTTTGTAATATATCACTCTGAACGCGGGCTTGTCCGTTTCAACAAGCGTCACCCTGTGGCACGGGTATTCGGATTCCTCCACGACAGCCCTTGTGTCGCTCACACGCTCAAGAAAGTACCAGAACAATCCCGGGCGAAGCTGTACGAAAAATGATGGAAACCGCGGTGCGATATCGTCAACGGCCTGCCGCAGAATATCCGCGTCAACTTCATCCTTCATGACGAATGCCATCCTGAACGTGCAGGCATATGTCCTTGTTCTTGCGGCGGGATAAATTGTGGCGGCGTTGTCAAGCCTGAACCACCGAGGGGCGACATAGCCTCCGTTTGCCCTGCCCCGCAAAGCTGTTAAATCAGCCATCAAATCACCTCGTGACAAAAAGTTTTCTATAAAATCCGCACAAATAAGTTTACAATATAAGACTTGATAAGTCAAGTTTTTGTTGACCGCGCCCGATGTTGCTTTTTGTTCGCGTCCGTCAACGCGGTTGCCCGCGCCTGATAAACGATTTCCCGTTTTAAACGATGAGCCGATATTCAGAGCTTTAAGATGCCTTTACGGCAAATCGGCTAAAGCTGCCGAATATAAAACAACTTAAACGACGGAAAATAAAACAACTTTTTATTTGACACCGTATGGTCTGTGTACTATAATTAAGTTAACGTGTAACAAGGCGCGGCAAAAAAGAGAATTGCTTGAATGGAAGGTATAGTGTCAGATGACGTCGACAAAAGAGGGATTTGATAACGACAAGTACATAAAAATGCAGTCCGAGCAGATAAGCCGCCGCATAAAAGACTTCGGCGGCAAGCTTTATCTTGAGTTCGGCGGCAAGCTTTTTGACGATTACCACGCTTCAAGAGTGCTGCCCGGGTTCATGCCCGACAGCAAGCTCTGGATGCTTAAAAACATCGCGTCGGAAGTCGAGATTGTCATTGTCATAAGCGCCTGCGACATCGAAAACAGCAAAAAAAGGCGCGACTTCGGCATAACCTACGATAACGACGTCCTGCGCCTGACAGACGCGTTCAGGGGCATCGGTCTTTATGTCGGGAGCGTTGTCATAACACAGTTTTGCGGTCAGCCTGCCGCCGCAAAGTTCAAGGAGCTGCTTTTCAGGCTCGGCATAAAGGTTTTTATACACTACACTATAGAGGGCTATCCTTTTAACGTCTCAACCATCGTCAGCAAAAACGGTTTTGGCAAAAACGAATATATAAGCGCGACCCGTCCGCTTGTCGTCGTCACCGCTCCCGGTCCGGGCAGCGGCAAAATGGCGGCTTGCCTTTCGCAGCTTTATCATGAAAACCTAAGAGGCGTAAAGGCGGGCTACGCAAAGTTTGAAACTTTTCCCGTGTGGAATTTGCCGCTGAAGCATCCTGTCAACCTTGCTTATGAGGCGGCGACGGCAGATTTAAGCGATGTGAACATGATTGACCCGTACCACCTTGACGCATACGGCAAAACTGCTGTCAACTATAACCGCGACGTTGAGGTCTTTCCTGTTTTAAACGCCATTTTTGATAAGATTTACGGCAGCTCACCATACAAATCGCCGACAGACATGGGCGTGAACATGGCGGGATCCTGCATCACGGACGACGATATTGTATGTGAGGCGTCACGCAGGGAGATTGTGCGCAGATATTTTTCGTCATTGTGCGATTACAAAAGCGGCAAAGGCACGCAGGACGCGGTGGACAAGGTGGAGCTTATCATGAAGCAGGCGGGCGTTTCGCCCGACGACAGGTCTGTCGTGACGGCCGCCGTCGCTCGAAGCGACGAAACAGAAGGGCAGCCCGCGATGGCGATAGAGCTGCCTGACGGAAATATTGTCACGGGAAAGACATCGGCTCTGCTCGGAGCGTCGTCGGCGGCTCTCCTGAACGCCGTCAAGTTTCTTGCCGGTTTCGACAAAGCGGCGCACCTCATAAACCCTTATGTCATCGAGCCGATTCAAAGCCTTAAAACCGGCAATCTCGGCAACCGCAATCCGCGTCTCCACTCCGACGAGGTGTTGATTGCGCTCGCCATTTGCGCGGCGGACGATGAAAGCGCAGCGCTCGCAATGAAGCAGCTGAAGCTGCTGCGCGGTTGTGAGGCTCACTCGACAGTCATGCTGTCGCAGGCGGACGAGGAGACATTCCGAAGGCTCGGAATCAACCTGACCTGTGAGCCGCAATATCAGACAAGCAAGCTTTTTCACGGCTGATAAGGCATTTTTTCCGCTAATGAGTTGATTCTTTTGAACAAATATTGTAATATATAATATATGCAAGTGTAATCATTTTTTGTATCTTATGAAAGGCGTGAACGATATGAAAAAAAACAAGATCAGCCTTAGAATCTGCGGTTCGGAATATATCATCAACAGCGAGGACGATCCCGAATACGTCGTCGCGCTCGGCGAGGAGCTTGACTTAAAAATGAGGGCGTTGCTCGACCAGAACAGCCGCTTGTCCGTCACACAGGCCGCGATCCTTTGCGCCCTTAATTTTGCCGACGATTTCAAAAAGGCCGACACCAGCGCCGAAAACCTCCGCTCACAAATACAGGACTATCTTGAGGACGCCGAGAGAGCGATGACGGACTCTGAAATTACAAAGCGTGAAGTGGAAAGGCTTGGGAAGGAGCTTGCGTCGCTCCGCGCCAAAAAGTGATGAAAAAACCTGAAATTCTTGCGCCCGCCGGCAGCTTCGGCGCGCTTACAGCCGCTGTCCGCTGCGGTGCGGACGCTGTTTATTTTGGCGGCAAGTCGCTGAACGCGCGCAGGGGCGCCGATAATTTTGACGATGATGAGCTTTTTCGCGCGGCCGAATATTGCAGGACGAGGGGCGTCAAGTTTTATATCACCTTAAACACACTCATATCCGAAAACGAAACAGAACAAGCCGTCAAGGCTGTAAAGCGTGCCTGCGCAATCGGCGCAGACGCGCTTATTTTACAGGATATAGGACTTTCCGGTCTTGTTCGCGAAAGCAGCGACATTTCCATGCACGCCTCGACACAAATGTCTGTGCAGACCTTGCCGGGGCTTGAGCTTTTGCGTGAAATGGGCTTTTGCCGCGCCGTGCTGCCGCGTGAGCTTTCACGCGGCGAACTTTTTGCGATAACAAAATCAGCTCCTCTGGAGACGGAGGTTTTTGTTCACGGCGCTTTATGCATGAGCGTGTCGGGGCAATGCTATATGAGCGCAATGCTCGGCTCTCGAAGCGGAAACAGAGGGCTTTGCGCCCAGCCTTGCAGGCTGCCGTTTGCCGCGGCAAACGGGACGGGACACGACCTTAGTCTTAAGGATTTGTCTTTAATCGAGCATCTTTCAGAGCTTGCGAAAGCCGGAGTTGATTCATTTAAAATAGAGGGACGCATGAAGCGCCCCGAATATGTCGCCGCCGCCGTCACGGCGTGCCGCATGGCGCTTGACGGTGGAATGAGCGGCGACATGAGATATGCGCTTGAAAGCGTTTTTTCGCGTTCCGGTTTTACCGACGGATATTATTTGAAAGAGGGCGGCCGCCGGATGTTCGGCACGCGCCGCCGCGAAGATGCCGCGGCCGCGGCCGCTGTTTTGCCGAGGCTTGCAAAGCTTTATGAAAAAGAGCCTCAATCGATACCCGCGGTTCTGACGTTTGAATGCGTCGGCGACCGTCCCGCCAAATTGACCGCCGCGGCGCGCGGACACAGCTTCACCGCCTTTTCCGAAGCAGCCGCCGAGCCGTCGGTCTTGCGCGAGCTGACAAAAAAGGACGTCGCCGCTCAGCTTTCAAAGTGCGGCGGCACCTGCTTTTTTGCAAACAGCTTGGAAATCAAGCTTGAAAACGGATTATATATGCCGCTGTCGGAGCTGAATTCTCTCCGTCGAAAAGCTCTTGAGGGGCTTCAAAAAGAGCTTGCCGCGCCGAATCCTTGCAGGTTTGAGCCGCACAGGGCAGAAATATCTCCTCACGAATCGGGAGAATGCGTGTTTTACGCCCGTTTTCCTGATATTAACAGCATACCTGACAATCTTGACGGGATTGGCAAGGTTATCCTCCCGCTTAGCAGCTGCACGGAAGATTTTAAAAAATACGGCGCCGTGCCTGAATTGCCGCGCGGTATTTTCGGCGAGGACGGGGCGGTGCTTCAAAAGCTCACCCAGCTGAAAGAGTCGGGTGTCAAGTCGGCCGTATGCGGCACTCTTGACGGCGCGGCGCTGGCAAAAAAAGCGGGGCTTGACTTTTCTTTTTGGTTCGGGAGCAACATATACAATTCTCTTGCCGTGCTTGAAGCGCAGAGTATCGGCGCGTCCGAAGTGCTTTTGTCTGTTGAGCTGACGGCGGCCGAGGCGGCGCGGATTGGCGGCACAATGCGGCGCGGTGTCTTTGCTTATGGGCGTGTGCCGCTTATGCTCACAAGAAATTGTCCCGCCGCAAACGGAAAAGAATGCGCCGTTTGCAAGGGAAGCGATTCAATCACTGACAGGAAAGGGATTGCTTTTCCGGTGCGGTGCCAAAACGGCTGCGCCGAGGTGCTTAATTCGTGCCCGGTATACATGGCGGACAAGCTTGATGATATAAAAAACACAGATTTTCTCCTGCTGTATTTTACAACAGAGAAAAAATCTGATGTTGAGGAAGTGTTGGATTCATACCGCCGCCGCTTGCCGCCAAAGGGCAATTTTACGCGCGGACTTTTTTATCGCGGAACTATGTAAATTAACAGGTTTTTTCATTCGGCATATATCTCCCATACCGGTGGCACACAAGCGGCATACAAAGCTTATTTTGCCGGTGAGAGCGGAGACTTTTCGCCCGTCAGACGTTTTGCTATCCTTGCAAACGCCTTGCGGGCGTCGCTTCTTTTCGGGAGCGGCTTGCCGCCCGTAAAGCAAAAAAGAACTTGAATGTCCTCGGGAACGACGCCGATAAGACGCACTCCGGCAAAGTCGATGGTGTCGTCTATGTTAAGCAGATGCTTACGCTCTATGCCTTTGCGGTTAAATCTGTTTATTATCATGCGAAGGCTTTTTATACCCTCCTCCTCGGCGGACGCTCCCGCCGCCTCGGCGCCGCGAACACACACTCCGTCCGGCGTGGAAATAATCAGCCCCTCGTCCGCCATCGCGCAGGCAAGCCGAAATCCTTCGGATATCCCGGCGGGCGCGTCCGCAAATATGAAGTCAAAACCTTTGTCATATTTGTCTATCATGGCGCGGACTGTCTCGGCAGTGTATTCGGGCGAAAACCGCATCGGCGCCGCAAGGACGCAGATGTTCCCCGACGCGCTTGACAACGCCTGCTCGGGCAGGCAATTGCCGCGTATGACATCGCCCCAGTCAAAAACTGAATGACTGTCCGTTTTTAAGATAATATCAAGGCTTCTAAGTCCGACATCGGCGTCAACGGCAAGCACCTTGCAGCCCATATCCGATAAAGCGTAACAAAGCCCTGCCGTGACGGAGGACTTTCCGACCCCGCCTTTTCCCGACGCGACGACAAACTTTTTCGCCATCTCTTAAAACATCCTTTACAATCAGCTTATCAGCGCGCCTTCGTTTGGGGCCTCGCCCACGGAGTCGCTGTTAGAAAAGTAGTGCTTATATATTTCGACAGCTATCGGTATGATAGACGTTGACGACGAACACCCCTCGCCGACAATGCATATGGCTATTTCGGGATTGTCGTAAGGCGCGTATGTCACAAGAAACGCGTTGTTTATCTTCATTGTTTTTCCTTTGACAGTCCTGAAAGCCTGGGCTGTCCCTGTCTTCGCGGCGACGCGGTACGGAAGGTCTTTAAAGTATTTGTAGCCGTATCCTGTCGTGCAGAACTCAAGCATTCCCTCCCTGACCGCGTCAAAGCTTTTTTTGCTTATGCCTGATTTGCCTAAAATCTCCGGCTCGTTTTCAAGAAATGTCTCTTTGTAGTCATAAGACTTTACGGATTTGACAAAGTGAAGCTTATATCGTGTGCCGCCGTTTGCAATTATGGCGCAATAGTTGGCAAGCTGAATCGGGGTGAAAAGATTGCCCTGACCTATGGCAGTCTGTATGTTATAACCCGGATACCACTTGCCGCCGATGGACGCCCTGTATTCGGGGCTGTCCATGACCCCTGTCGCCTCGCTAAGCTCTATACCCGTCTTTTGCCCCAATCCGAGCAGAGTTCTGTATTCGTTTATCTTTTGATATCCGAGCCGTTTTCCGCACTCGTAAAAAAAGATGTTGCAGGACTCGCTTAAAGCCCTTTTCAGCGACAAATTTGAAGTGGTGTGAAACTGCTCGCACTTGAAGTTTGAGTCAAGATATTTGTATGTCCCGTTGCAGCGGATAACAGTGTCCTCCGTAATCGCTCCCTCCTCAAGCGCGGCGAGCGCAACCGACATCTTTATTGTCGAGCCCGGCTCATATGTGCTAAGGAGCGCTCTGTTCCAAAGCGGCGAATTTTCGTCTGCTGACAGCTTTGTGTAGTTTTCCTTGTATGTGGAAAGATTATAAGACGGATATGCCGCGCTTGCCAGCACACCGCCCGTGTTCACATTCAGAACGACAATGGCACCGGCGGGCGAAACAGTCGTCTCGATTGAATTAAGGACGTCACGCATCGCGTCCTGCACGACCCTTTGGAGGTTTATATCCATTGTCGTAATGACTGTGCCTCCCTGAACAGGCGGCTCAATGATTGTCGTGCTGTCCGTCCCGTCGGCGGAGCGTGAAACAAGCTTAACGCCGTCAACGCCTCGGAGATATGACTCCATGGCGCTTTCAAGACCGTTTTTGCCTATTATGTCTGTGATGTAATAACCGCTGCTTTTGCGGTTCTTGTACTCGTCCGCGCTTATCGGACCCACCACACCGAGTATGTGCGGTGCGATTGCTCCGTCTGAATATTCTCTGTATGAAACTATTTCTACATTGACGCCCCTGTAAAAGCTGCTGTTCTCCTTTATCTTGGCGACAAGCACAGTCGGGACATCCTCCGCGAATGTGTAAGGATTGCTTTTGCTGAACAAAAGACGCTTCATCTCAAAGCAGACAGACGATATCTTGCGCGCGTCGGACAAAGAATAGTTTTGAAGCGAATAGCGCTCAATGAGCGCGTCCATGCAGTTTTGCGCCGTCGCGTAGTCGTTGAGGTTTAAAAAGTCCCTGCTTTTCATCGCCTTAATGTCTGACTCTCTGTCCTTTGCAAAAGACACCGTCCCCGATTTGTCTGTTACGAGCGGAATGTTGTCAATCCATTCTTCCCCCGACGACTCAAAAAGCTTTATCAGGCTGAAAATAATCTTGTTGCGCTCTGTCTGCTCCGAAGCGGGCGGGAAATGGGCGCTTTCAAAAATTATCGAATTTCCCTGCCTGTTTGTCACAAGCGGGCTGCCGTTTGTGTCAAGTATTTCGCCTCGCGACGCTTTAATTGCCGCCTTGCCGGATGAAACAGAGCTGCCCGAAGAATAAAGCTTGGCATCTATGACTTGCGTCTTTACAAGGACAAGGCAAAACAAAAAGAAGAACGCCGCGATAATGCCGACAGCCCAATAGACACGCGCGGTATATTCTCTTTTATACATGGCCTTGCTCCTTGTGTTATGATGATTATTGCTTTTCGCCTTGAACGAACGACTTGTCCCTGACATAAATATGTTTAATGCCCCTGTTTGACGTGTCTCTCCTGTCGATATCAAAAAGGCCTAAAGAGCTTATCATGGGAGTCAGCTTAGAATAGCCGTAATTTCTGCTGTCAAACGACGGCTGTTTTTTTAAAATCAGGTTGCCCACGTCGCCGAGAAAGGCCCATCCGTCCTCGTCGGCAATGTCATTGACGGAGCTTGCAATAAGATCCATCACCTTCTGCGGCACCTTCTGCCTTGCCCTTCCGTGCTGCGAACCGTTTCTGAACATCTCCGGCTTTTTGGCGGGCTCCTGCTTCGGAGCGATGATTTCAAGGTAAATAAACCTGTCGCACGCCGCTATAAAGGGTTCCGGTGTCTTTTGCTCGCCGATGCCAATCACGAGCATCCCCGCCTCGCGCAGCCTTGTCGCCAGACGCGTGAAGTCGCTGTCGCTCGAAACAATGCAGAATCCTCCGACCTTTTCGCCGTAAAGAATGTCCATGGCGTCTATTATGAGTGTCGAATCTGTCGCGTTTTTGCCTGTGGTGTATCTGTATTGCTGAATGGGCGTGATGGCGTTTTCAAGAAGCACGCCCTTCCATCCGCCTGATTCGGGCTGCGTCCAGTCGCCGTATATTCTTTTGATTGTCGGCGTGCCGTAACGCGCAATCTCCTCAAGCAGCGGCTTAACATATGAGTAGGACACATTGTCCGAATCTATAAGCACAGCTAATCTTTTGTCGTTGTCGCTAAATTCCATTATAAAAACCTCATCAGACGTTGTTTTCATCTGTCATTTTATTATTCCCTTTTTCTGCTGTCTGTCTCCTGCCCGCCGCCGTCGTCCTCAAATCTTACATTTCCCGCTTGATTTTCGATGTGGCGTATAATTTCCTCGTCAGACTGCTCAATCTCCTGATGCCTTTTTTTGCTGCCATAGCCCCCGTAGCCCGCGCCGTATTTGTTATGGCTGCCGTAGCTGTCCTTGCCGTAACCGCCGTAGTCTCCGTAGCCGCCGTAGCCTCCGTAGCCTCCGTAGCCTCCGTAGCCTCCGTAGCCGCCATAGCCTCCTCCGTAGCCTCCGTAGCCTCCCCCATAACCGCCATAGCCTCCGTAACCGCTTCCATAGCCGTAACCGCCGTAACTGTTGTAGCTTCCGTAGCCGTAGCCGTAATTGCCGTAGTTGTATTTGCCCCTGGTATATCTTCCGTATTTCCTGTATCTGTAACCTTTGCGCTTATAGTATTTGGATGCTCCCGTCTCCTCTACCATGGTAAGCACTATGCCCGCGACGTCAATATTCGCGCTGTATATATCATCAAGCGTGTCGTTGATGTCGTTTATTTTTGCGTAATCATTTTTTACAATAAATATAAGCGCGTCAACAAGATTTGCAACAACAAGACTGTCCGATACAATGTTGGTGGGCGGAGTATCGACTATGATATAGTCAAATTCCGTTCTTGCCTGCTCGAACACTTCACGCACTTTGTCAACGGCAAGGAACTCCGACGACTTTGTTGTGACGCCGCCGGTGGGCAGGACAAATATGCCCATTGATTTGACGAATTTTATAGAATCAATGTATGTGGACTTGCCCTTGACAATGGGTATCAGTCCGACTTGCTTATCGTCCTTTACACCTATTGTGCTCATGATGGAAGGCTTGCGCAGGTCGCAGTCGATAAGCAGCACCGACTTGCCCTTTTGGGCAAGCGCGCAAGCGATATTTGTGGAGACTGTCGTCTTGCCCTCGTCCTCAAATGTGCTTGAGACGGAAAAAACCTTGTATCCCCTGTCTTCAGACAGGCTTTCGATTTTTGTTCTTATCGCCTTAAAGCTCTCAACAAAATTAAACGTCACCGAGCTTTCGTCCGTTATGAGAACACCGTTTTTAGGCCGCCGTTTTCTCCTTAAGCCGCCCTGTGATATTTCGATAAGCGGAACAACTCCAAGCAGCTTGGCGTTTGTTTTGTTTCTTATATCGTCGGCGTTTTTGACAGTGTTGCTGAACAGGTCAAGCGCCACAACTGCGACGGCGACAAACAGCGCGCCGATAACAAGACCGTAAAGTCCCTTTGTCGTTGCCGAATCGGAGTTTGACACATATGGGGGGCCGGGCTTTTGAAGGACGTCAATACCGAGACTTGAGTCGAATGTTTGAAGGAACGCGGGGTATTCGTTTATGACCACCACAATTGCGTTTGAGCAAAAATCGCTGTTAGTGCTTGAGACTGTTATGGTGAAAATTCCGGCCACCGACGCCTCGGCGACAGAAAGCGAGTTTTTTATTGTGCTTGTGCTGTATTCGCCGCCGAGCGCGGCGGATATTCTCTCGACCATCACATCGCACTTGAGCAGAAATTGATATCGCGCGACGTCGCCCTTCGTGTAGTGCTTTATCTGCTCCTTGACGCTGATAACATTTCCCTCATCGTCTGTGGTGGTTATATATGTTTTTGTGGTGAACACAAGAGTGGCGGTTGTTTTATACCGCTTTACATATGTCGCCTTGGCGTAAAGAAAAGAGCAGCCGCCGACAATCAAGCCGACAAGTATAATCGCCCAAAGCTTATATAATATGAGCTTTAGAATCCTGAAAATGTCTATGTTTCCAATCATTGAACCGCCTTTTTCAGTTCCGCTGCCTTGGGTTTCTGTTGTATAGTTCATATTTTAAGCCCAACCCTTTCTTTTTTTCCTGACTATCCTGCGCCTTACAATCCTCGGCACCGGCCTGTCGTCCAAAACCGCCTGCGGTGAATCGTAAAGCATATAGTCAAGACTTTCGCGCCTTATATCCGGCGGAAAATACCGCACCATCCTCAGCAGGTCGTTTGACCGCCCGTGGTGAGAATGGGAATCTGTAGCGATAAAGCTTGCCGCGTTGTTAAGCGCCATTTGATGAGCAAGCTCAAATTCCTCCCTGCCGCCAAGCGACGCCAGACTGCCGGCGTTTATCTGGAAAAGAACGTCCATATCGACAAGGTAGTTTACAATACCATAGTCGCTTTGAAGGTATCTGTAACGCTCCGGGTGCGCTACAATCGGCACAAGACCCATTTTAAATATTTCCTCAATATATCTTATCAGCCTGTTTGCGCCAAGGGATTTGAAGTCAAACTCCACAAGCAGGTATCTGCTGTCGTTCAAAGTAACCTTTTCAAGCCCCTTCGCGTAAAAAATGTCGTCGTCAACATAGACCTCGGCGCCGTGGAAAAGCTCAAGCCCGATGCGGCGGGCGCTCACTTCCTCACGAAGCCGCTCAAGGCGGCTGCCCCTCTTTTTTATAAAAGCGTCAATCATGCCGGGCGACGTCAGATGGGAGGTCGTTATTATTTTGTCAATGCCGTACTCGGCGGCAGTCTCGCACATCTTTAAAGAGTCTCCGAAGCTTTCGGGACCGTCGTCCATGTCGTACAATATATGTGAATGTATATCTGTCAATTTTATTCCCCGCTTGCATAAGTGGCGTCCATAAAAACTTTTGAATATTTTATCGCAAAGAAAGCCGCGCACAGCTTTTTGTTTGCTCTGATATTATAACCTTTACGGCTGCTCTGTTATGAGTTTTTTCTGACTTTCATGCTCAAATGATATGAAATTGTTCCTCGGCGAATATGCCCAACGCATTTCAAAAGCCTCGACGGCGCTGACAGGGATATAAAGCTGCCCTCTGCGGCCCCTGAAAACAGGCGCTTCAAGCTTCACTTCTCCGCGGTCTGTCCGCATGATGCCGCTGCCTTCTTCAAACACGGCGCTGTGTCCGTACATTTCAAGAAAAAGCCGCCCCTTTGTCTTTTCTACAGTGCCGCCAATGTAGCCGACAAGCACGGACAAAGGCGCAAACCATATGCCGCCGACATTTTCACACGGCGTGTCCGCCTGACATAAACCGGGGTCCATGCCCTTGAACATCATCCTCGTCCTGTTGAAAATCGGCGCCACGGAGTGGGGCATAATCGTGTCGCTCGCCTTGTCGACGACGCACTTGTCCACAATCCTGCCGTCGTCGAGCAGCGCTGTCAAGGTCAGCTTATCGCCGTCAACCTCGACAATCACAACCATCGCGTTTTGTTCCTCCTGCGGATAAAACGCTGTGTGCCAAATCTTTGAAAGCGTGCGCGAACCGGGCGGGTTTTGGTGTGAGTTGCCGAGCATATAGTGGATTGTGCCCTGTGACGGCCTGTCAAACAGCTCCTCGTTCTTTAACGGAAAGCTCCTTGAAAAGTTGTGTTCGTGACCTGAAAACATGATGTCAAACTTCTCCATACCTTCACGCATGACGGGATACGCGTCGTAATTTTGGCAGTCGGCGCCGGAATAGCATATCGGGAAATGATAAACTCCCAGCTTCCATGCCTTGTCGCAAGAATCCAGCTCGTCTATCAGCCACTTATTTACAATTTCAGGCTCATTTATGCCAATCACATAAAAACGCGCGTTTCCATAATTAAAGGCGTAGTTCTCCGTCTCCCAGCCGCGCGGCCCGTTAAAGGGGTAAGACCCTTTAAACTGCTTTGCGAAAAACTCGGCTGGCTCCGAATAAAATCTGCCGATGCCCTTTTTATAGTCTTGAAAGCCCCTGTTGTCGTGGTTGCCCAAAGACATCATGAAAGGCATCGACTCTGAAATGCCGACAAGCCCGGAAAAAGCGCCGTTCCACTGCACCTCGTGCTGACCGCAGTCTGTATTGTCGCCGCCCGTGAGGATGAATCGCGTATCGGGGTTTTCCGCCAATATGCGCTTCACGAACTTGTTGAAGTATGAGTAGTCGGGGCAGTCATGCGGCTCGCCCTTTTGTTGATCGGCCACGCAAATAAACTTAAACTTCGTGAGATTTTCAGGCTCTGTCGTAAATGAGTATTCCCCGCTCCGATGCTCTTTGTCTCCGCAGGTGTAATAATATTTTGTCCCCGGCTTGAGATTTTGAAGGTGCGCCCAAAAGATGTTGCTTATGTCAATATCGCTTTCAAAAACTTCAAAAACCGCCTCGCAGACCTTGACCTCGCCGCCCTCCTCACGATATTCGACATAACCGCTTTTCACGTCGATACAGGTGCGCCATGTTACCGCCATAGTCGTCCTTGCGTCAGAATAAATACTTATCATTATATGATCAGGGCTGACACCCGAACCTCTCAAGGGCTTTTTACCAACAGACATTACAATCCTCCGACATACGTTTCCATTTTATTTTTAATATACTATACCACACACACGGCGGCTGTTCAAGTTTCAAAGAACGAAAAAATTGCGTTTTTCGGACATTTATTTTGATGCGGTCTCTTTATTTCGCAATATCTTATCCCTTTTGGAAAAATCTTTTGTGAAACATCTTGCCAATCGGCGGACAAGCCAACCGTGTCTTTGCCGCCGTTCGTCTTTGCCGCCGCCTTTCAGACTGCGAATTTTGACGCGTTATATCTTATCTTCGGCGGCATTTGCTTGTGTCTCCTCAAAAAACTTTTCGACTGCCTTTATCTGAACTTCAGATTTAAAGTCCGCCGCGCGCTTTTTTGACTCCTTGCCGAATCTTTTCAGCAAGCCCGGCTCGCTAAGAACCTTTTTAAGCGCGCCATAAAGCCCTTCCTCGCTGTTTTCGCATATTATGCCGCACTCCGCTTCGCCGAATATCTCGCGCATGCCGGAACACTCCGTCGTGACGACCGGAATCCCGAGCAAAACAGCCTCTGTGACGACTGTGCTGTAACCCTCGGCGCGCGACGAGCAAACAAAAACATCGGCTTTTGACATAAACTTGCATGGGTTGTCCTGAAAGCCCAAAAGCGAAATTGTGCGGCGCAAATCATGTTCGTCAATCAGTGATTCGATATCTCCGCGCTCGCTCCCGCCTCCCAGTATTATCGCGAAAAAAACATATCCCTCATCCCTGAGGCGCGCGCAGACCCTCACCATGCGGTCAAAGCCCTTAACCTTTCTCAAGCCGCCCGCAAGGACGAGCAAGGGTCTTTTTTCCGGCTCAAAATCGAACGGCTCCTCGGCCTTTTTGAAAATGTCCTTGTCGTTAAGGACATTGTATATTACGCGCGTCTTTTCCTCCATGCCATACTTTTTAACAAATGAGTCCTTTATAGTCTGTGAAACGCAGACGACGGCGTCAAAGTTTTTGTAGCATTCCTTTTCCGCCCGTGCCCCTCCGTGCATCGCCTCGCTCCAGGGGTTGTTAATTAAATCGGTGTGAACCCACGCTATCTTCCTGCTTTTTTTATCTTTGGAGGCGCCGATAATTTTTGTGGAATAGCCTTCGCAAAATGCAACCTCTATGTCGTATTTGCCTTTTATCAAAGCTTTTCTGACAAGAGCGGGAGGAGCCGTGAGAGAGAGCTTTATCACCGCTTTGTTGAAAAGTCCCTTTGCCCTTGAGCCTGTCGGGCTTTTGCGTGTGAAGCTGCGGTAGCTGCTGTTCGCCTTAATTGTGTCGGTATGAAATTCATTGTCTGTCACGGAGACAACATTAATATCAAACTTGCTTTTGTCAATGGCTCCGACTAAATTTGCGAGCGCACCTTCCGCGCCTCCCCCCTCAAGGGATTCGATAAAAAACAAAATAGATTTCAACCTTTAACATCCCCCGATTTTGCATCTCGGCGCAAACCTTTCAGCGCCCGAAAATGCTTGCGGCCGCGCTTTGAATCAAGAATGAATCACAGTCTTTCCGACCGCGACCTTGCTTTTATTTTGCACCGCCTGATGCCGACATAAATCCGCACAGCCGCGGGCACGCCTTGCCGCCTGACCGTGTATGCTCCCGCCGTGCTTTGCGCGCGGCAAAAAACCGGACGCAAAGCACGGCAAGATCAGGCAAAACGGCGCACCCGCATAGTTTGCTGTGTCATGTCTGTCTGTGCTTAAAATTTAATGCGTGAGACACGCTTTTAATCGAACTTTTGACTGTTTACCTCATCCGTAAGGTCGCTGAAGGACTTTGTTACTGCCGACGCCGTGTTTTTGCCGAGAGAAATCATCTCCTCATAATGCTTGTTTCTGCTTCCGCCGATGAGGTCCTCAAACAAGCTTGCGAACGGGTGCGCAAAGTCGTTGTCGGGCACAATATAGCCTATCTGGTCGTTTGTCAGACCGTAAACAATGAGCTTCCTGCCGCACGCCATTTCGCTGAACGGCTCAAATTCCCAATCTGTGCCGTTCCACGACTTGTCCGCGCCATAGACGCCGCCCCAAATAATCGCCGGATCAATTTCACCGGGAACAAGAGCTATGGCAAGCCTTCCACCAAGCTCGCAGTATCCGATTTCCGTGACGACCTTAACATCGTTCAGCTTGCCTGTGTTTGATATGACAGCATTATTTAACATATTGATCTTGCTGATGAGGAGAATCAGGCTGCTCGTGACCGGGATTTTAATCTCCTTGTGAGCTATGTTGAGATAAGGCTCGATAAGAAAGCTCTCGACAGGGTCATTGTGCATTATCCTGCTGACGATTTCTTTGCCGAATTCGTTAAGCAGGAAGAAAGCCTTGCGCGCGTTGTCGGGCTGGCGCTCATATTCGTCAGTGTCATAAGAAAGGGCACTGTCGTCTTTTGTTATGGCAAGCTGCGAGCCCTGATAAAACGCGACGTCCGCGTTTGCCATGCTGTCGGCAAAGCGTGATATCGCCTCGGGATAGTCAGAGCAGACATAGTCGTAGCTTGTCATCCTGACGGGATGACAGCCCATATTCACAAGCCATATGTCACGGGCGCTTTCCGAGTCGGGCGTGAATTTTATTACGTTTACATTTTCATCATAAACGAGCGGGAACTGCTTGTCATAAAGCATATCCGCAATGTCAAAGGCGCTGAATCTAAGAGAACCCGTCTGCATTGATTGGCAAGCCCTCACCGCCGCTTTGGCGGCTTTGCCGAACAGGTTGTTCATGAGGTTTTCATTAAGGCTTGACACCTTGTATTCCTTGCCCACAAGCCTGTAAAAACCGGCCTTTATGCTGTCGCCGAGGAGGTTTAAAATGCCTGCCCCGAGCCCGTGTGTGTCAAGCGCCGAATGTGTGTGCGTAACTGTCACATTGATGCTTATTATGTCTCTTATCCCGCTGTCCGCGGCGGCTTTAAGTATGGCGGCGCGGATATTCCTGACATTTGTGCCTGAGATGCCGAACGCGTCAAGTGAGCAGAAAATAACAGTGCCGGAGCCGGAGCCGTCGCTAAGCGCGACTGCCTTTATGCACTGGTCGTCGCCTTCCATGACCTTGTATGTAAGCTCCTCTTTGATATGAAAATTACCGGCGCGCACATAGCCGACTTCGCCGATGTCCTCGGGTATGATGCTCTCGGACGCAAATCCGACACTCCAATGAGCGTTTTCCGCCGCCTCGGTCCGGATTATCTCACTGCCTGGCATGAAGTTTTCACTTTTATATTCCTGCTCCGTCGGCCAATCAATGCGCGGGAACAGCTTTGCGACTCCCGTTATAAGAGAATCGGCGGCAAATCCAAAAGCTTTTATGACTCCCTTGCCGAACTTCATTTTGGCGTCGTCTGACTGTGCCGATATAGGAACGCCCGCTGTGGCATAAACCGGCGCGAAAGCGCAGGCCGCACACATACAAAGCGCAAGAATTACGGCTGTGATGATACGGATGGATTTTTTCACTGGAATCGTCCCTTTCGTTTTTACATTTTTATTAATTTAAACAGCATATTAAAGAAGTTTGTCGGAATTGAAAACAAAATCAACGGCAGATAATAAAACACAAAGATATTTTCAGCGAAGCTAAGACGTATCGCGGAAAACAAGATGGAAATCTTTTCGGAAAACTTCGGCGCGTTTATGTTGATTTTAAAATCGGTCGTCTTTGTCAGATAATCAAGCTCAACGGAAGTTTCGCACGGACCGCAAACCATATGACAATAGGCATTTGCCATGTAACCTTCGATAATCGACGTGTCCGACGCGTATGTCCAGCCGCCGCAGCAGCTTTCCCAGTCAAATATCTTATGCGTGCCGTCGGTGTAGCTGACTTTTATCTGCAACCCCGTCATGTCTGTCGCGGGACTGAAGCAGCCGTCCGCCGACAGCGTGCCGTCAATGCCGTAGGTGTAATCCGTCTTGTCCGGCAGCCGGACGACTTCGATACTTTCAACAGGGTTTTCAATCAGCGTTATCACAAATGAAAACGCCGTTGTCTCTCCGAATTTAAAATAGACTGTGTTTTCGCCAAGCTGCCGCCTCTCGTTGTTGTAGCTTTTTGTTAACGCGTATTCAATCTCGATGCCGCGAAGCTCCACAGACTGCCCCTGTGAAAACTCGACGCTGCAAACAGCGCCTGTTATGTCGAATCGGAATTCATAGTATTGAAAGTCGGGGCCTGAATATTTGTTTTCGTCTATGTCCTTGATGTAAACAAGCTTGTCGGGCAGTGAAACCGGCAAAGCCTCTGTTATAACGCCCAGATACCCTATGTCCACATCAAACGAAATCGGCAAAACAGGAGCGCTGTTCCCGTAAAACAGACTTATTTTGAGGTAATATGTGCTGCCCTCGTCCAGCACAATAAAATCATCAAATCCCGTTTCAAGTCCTTCCTTCCAAAAGCTCCCGTCCTCGTAATGCATGTAGCTTTTCTCGCTGTCATAAACCTCAAGATACACACCTTTGTCGGGCAGGTCGCCGCTTATCCTGTAAAATCCGTTTTGCGCCGCCGTGAACTTGTAAAAGGATGACGTTTTTTTGATCACGGCTTTAAAGCTGCCCGTGACCTCACGCGCCGTTTCAAACGTGTCGCCGTCCTCGGCAGCCGCGGCCGCGCTTTTGTCGGCAGCAAAGGATTGAAAACTGCCCGACGTACAAAAAACAATCGCCAATGAGAGGAAAAAAGCAAGGAATCTTTTAAATTGTTTGTTCATCGAAAAGCCTCCCGTCATTATTTATCCCTGCCGTCCGGCGCCTTTTTTATGCCTCGGCGCACGTCGGCAAAAAAACTTTTTAACAGTGCGGAACATTCGTCTGACATAAATCCGCCGACGCTTTGCGGAGAGTGGTTGTAAGGCAGCGCAAAAAGGTTTGTTACGGAGCCGCAAGAGCCGGATTTTAAGTCGTAAGCCCCAAACACAAGCCGCCTGATCCTCGCGTTTATTATGGCGCCCGCGCACATCGGGCAAGGCTCAAGCGTCACAAACATCTCGCACTCCCAAAGCCGCCATCCGCCAAGTGTGCGGCAAGCCTCGTTTATCGCCTCGATTTCAGCGTGCGCAACAGCGTTTTTTGACGTTTCGCGGCGATTTCTGCCGCGCCCGACTATCCTGCCGTTTCTGACTACGACAGCTCCCACCGGCGTCTCCCCGATGTCCGCGGCAAGCTTCGCCTCGGCTATTGCCTCAAGCATAAAGTCAGCGTCATTCATTGCCGCATCACCCGGTATACCTGATAAAGTAAGCTGTCTCCGCGCCCAGTATGAATATGGCTATCAACATGGGTACAGAGAAAACATATGACAGGAACTTGTTTGTGCCTTGCATGATTGACGAGCCTCTCCTCAAGCTGTAACGCTTGCCGAAAACTGAAAACACGGCGATGCCGCATATGCCTAATATGAATACGGAGACATTGTATACGCTGTAAATGTCCTGTGCCATTGTCGGGCGCACCTCAAGCAGATATGTAATCAATACGGAGTAAAGGTTGTTAAAGAAATGGATTAAAACACCTGTCCATATGCTGCCCGTCGTGATAACAAGATATCCTATCACTATCCCGACTATGAAGGCAAACGGTATCTGGAGGAGGTTGCCGTGCATCAGCGCAAAAACTAAAGACGACATGAATATGGCAAAAACGTCGCCGTATCTGCGAAGCGGCTGCATAATCACGCCCCTTAAAGCGAATTCCTCAACAAGCGCGGGCAGCGCGGCGACATAGACAATATCTATTAAAAGCCCGTAAACCGACGACGAGGCGGGCAGCTCACCGGCTATTATCTCATATCCCGCCGCCTCGACGAAAGAGCGCAGGTAACCGGTGGCGAAGTTGCCCACCGTGCAGGCCGCAAGGCCAATCACGATTGTTACGGGAATCATGGCTTTTGAAGCAGGCGCGTTGAATCTCATTGCTCTTTCCTTTTCGGTCGGAGTCATTACGCCGTATGCTATAAAAAACGGGACAAACGCGCTTAACATATATGAAACAATATTAAAAACACCGGCGAACGCTTTGCTCGTGTCATAAAGCTCATAGTAGCCTGAGACAGAAAGGGCTATAACGCACATAAACTGAATAAAAATAAATCCGATAACGCTTAACCCGGCAATGACGCTGAGCTTTTTCAGTCTCTGCTTTTCCTCGAACCCGCGTATAACAGCATCTTCATAGTCTGTCTTGAATCCGCTAAAGCCTGAATAATCGCTGTTAAAATAATCGTTGATGTCAAGCGCCTTCCTTTCTTTGTGCGATGCGCGTCTGCACTAACTGCGCGCCTTAAGTCAGGTGCCCCAGATGTTTTCAGCATATTCGCCTATTGCCCTGTCGGCCGAAAAGAAACCGGCCCCGGAAATGTTGGCAAGAGACATGCCGTTCCATTTGTCCCTGTCGGAATACAGCAGCTCCGCCTTTTGCTGAGCCATTCTGTAATCGGCGAAATCGGCAAGAACCATGTATGGGTCGTAGCTGATGATGCCGCCTATTTCATTGAACAAAATTCCGTTTATACCTCTGTTTATGAAGTCTGTGACGCGCCTTATCTCGGCGTTGTTGCTGTAATATTGCCGCGGGTTGTATGAGCGTGAAAGCGCCGTCGCCTCATCGGCTTTCATGCCGAATATGATGATGTTTTCGTCGCCGACCGCCTCGTATATCTCAATGTTGGCGCCGTCCATGGTCCCGAGGGTGATGGCGCCGTTTATCATGAGCTTCATGTTTCCCGTGCCGCTGGCTTCCGTGCCTGCAAGCGAAATCTGCTCGCTTATTTCGGCGGCGGGCATGAGCGTCTCCGCCGTCGTGACGTTGTAGTCCTCAACAAACAAAACTTTAAGGCGCCCCTTGACGTCCGGGTCCTTGTCTATGACCTTTGAAAGAGCCCAAATAAAGCTTATTATTTTTTTGGCGATAAAATAACCCGCCGCCGCTTTGGCGGCAAAAATATATGTGTGCGGCATAAAATCGCCGTTCGGATTATCTTTTATGGCAAGGTATCTTGACACGATATTAAAAGCGTTCATGTGCTGGCGTTTGTATTCGTGGAGTCTTTTTACCTGAACGTCAAATATTGTCGCCGGGTCAAGCGTCTCTCCCGTCCGCCTTTTTATCATGTCCGCAAACCTTGCTTTGTTTTCGCCCTTGATTTTTTCAAGCATTTGAAGAACACCGCTGTCGCCGCTGAATTGGCGCAGGCGCAGAAGCTCTGAGCCGTCATTTATAAAATCGTCGCCGATAAGCTCCTTTATCAGCCCCGTCAGTCCCGGGTTTGCCTGACAAAGCCATCGGCGGTAAGCTATCCCGTTTGTGACATTTTTGAATTTGTCGGGCGTCATGTCATAAAAGTCGCAAAAAACAGTCTCTTTTAAAATGTTGCTGTGAAGCTCCGAAACGCCGTTTACGCTGTGACACGCCGCCACACAAAGGTTTGCCATCCGAATGACGCCGTTTGCAATCACCGCCATGCGCTCAACCCTTGCGGCGTCCCCGCTGGCGTCCCATATATGAGTCCTGTAACGGTTGTCGATTTCTTTTATTATCTGATAAATCCTCGGCAGAAGTCTTTTGACAAGCTCCTCCGACCAGCACTCAAGCGCCTCCCTCATCACCGTATGGTTTGTGTAGGCGAATGTCGACGTGACAATCTCCCACGCGCCGTCCCAGCCGTATCCGCATTCGTCAAGCAGTATGCGCATAAGCTCCGGTATCGCCATTGTCGGGTGCGTGTCGTTTATGTGGATTGCGACCTTCTCCGTAAAGTCGTCCATAGAGCCGTATTGGCGAAGATGCTGTTTGACTATGTCCTGAATTGAGGCGGAGACAAGGAAATATTGCTGTCTTAAACGCAGGCTCTTGCCCTCCGGATGATTGTCGGCGGGATAAAGCACCTTGCTTATGACCTCCGCCATTGCCGTCCGCTCAACGGCGCGTAAATAGTCGCCTTGATTAAACTTCTCCATGTCGAAGCCCGACGCCGTCGCCTTCCACAGGCGCAGGACACTCACGCCGCGCCCGTCGTTGCCCGCAACATACATATCGTAAGGCACGGCGCTGACTGTTTTGTATTCTTTCAGCTCAACATGATGGTAATGCTCGTCCCATTCGTCAATAACCTCGCCCTCAAATTTGACTTCATAAGCCGAGTCGTCCCGCTGGACAAGCCAAACCTCGCCGCCCGGCAGCCAAAAATCAGGCATTTCCGACTGCCAGCCGTCGACAAGCTTTTGCCTGAATATGCCGTATTCGTAAAGAATCGAATAACCTGTCGCGTGATATCCCCCCGAAGCCAGCGCGTCAAGGTAGCACGCGGCGAGCCTGCCTAAGCCGCCGTTTCCGAGACCTGCGTCCGGCTCACATTCGTAAAGGCTTTCAAGCTTTATGCCAAAGTCGGCAAGCACCTCTTTGAAAACACATGTCAAGTTAAGGTTGAACAAGGTGTTTTTCAAAGAACGCCCCATGAGGAACTCCATACACAGGTAGTATATCTTTTTTTTGCCCTCCGGCACTGCCGCATCGCAAATCTCTTTTCTTCCCTGCGCCATGAGATCGCGCAGTATCATCGCGGCGGCTCTGTAATAATGCTCATATGCCGCCTCCTCCGGAGTAACGCCCATAAAATGTGACAGCTTGCCTTTTATCATCTCCTTTATCTGATTTTTAGTAAGGTTGTAATCCATATTATCCTCCGATTAACTTATACACTTTAGTAATTTATTATATCATATGGCTTCATCTGATTTCAAGCACAATTATTTTACATTTGTTTCCAACTGTTTCGCAGCCTGTTCCCAACCAAAAACAACAGCTTAATCGCGCCGCCCGAGCCGCCTTTTAAACGGGCTTGCCGCGCTGCGCTGTATATGATATGCAAGCACGGTGCAGCTCGTGCCGAAAGCGCGGCATGATAAAGCTTTATATTTTGCGCGGCTGCGGCGCGGTTATAGGCGCGTCGGACATAAATTTCTTCTCCAGTGGAAAAGATATTGCTGCGCGATGCCCTGATAGCCCTCCGTGCAGCCGGGCATACCCTCGGGGTAAAACTCGTCTAAAATACGTTTGACCCAAACGTCCACAGGAAATGCCTCAAACCTTCCGCAGCCATAAAGCAGGACACATTCCGCCACCTTGCGGCCGACTCCTTTAATCTTCATCAGCTCCGCGCGGGCTTCTTCAATGGGCAGGGTTATGAGTGCCTCAAGATTCACTTCGCCGCCCGCCGTCTTGCGGGCGGCATCCATTATGTATTTTGCCCTAAAGCCGCATCGAATCGGCGACAGCTCCCGCTCTGAAAGCAGCGATATCGTTTCTGCCGACGGAAACGTGTAAAACCCGCCGCCGAGACAGTCGCCGAAGCTCTCGCAAAGCCTTGAGATTATGCCCTTTATTCTCGGGATGTTGTTGTTTTGCGAAATAATAAAAGAGCAAAGCGTCTCCCAAGTTTCCTGCCGCAAAAGCCGTATGCCGCTGTATTCCCCGACAGCTTCCTTAAGAATATCGTCCTCTGAAAATTTTGAGTACAAGGACTTGTAGTCGCGGGAAAAATCAAAATATTTTCTCCACAGTTCTTCAAAATCGTCCTTATGTTCGGATTTTAAAACAAAACCGCCGTCAATCCTTTTAATCTCTAACCTTTTACCAAGCGCGACACCGCTCCAGACGCCTTCTTTTGACTCGCTCCAGCGAAAGGCCTGCCCGCAGTCGAGCGTCAAAGACGGATTGAAGTAATCGGTCTGTCCAAAAATTGTGCCGTCCGGGGCGTATAAATTCAGCATTGTAATATACCTCATTTTTTCAGCATATAATATTAAATTACAGCCTTTTATAACAAAATTATAAATGAAATCGGCTCTGTTGTAAAGGTAAAAAAACGCTCGGTAGTTAGGAAATCATTGTTGAAAAAGTTATCCACAGTTATAATATCGTAAGAATAAGGCTTTCGGCAAAACTTTTCAACATTTTCCACAAAGTTTTCCACAGCCCGAATTTAATCCGTTTATACAGAATGTAATATTTGACCGCAAACAAGACGCGGCGCTGAATAAAACATATCGGCTCAGGCAAAAATACACTTGCGATGAAAATCAAAATACAGCCGCTGAAAGGATAATTAAAATGATGATAAAAGGCGTGAACCGACAGGTCGTGGAAATAACACAGACAGATTGCGAATATTTTGAACGAATCCTTTATTTTGTTAAGCCGGAATACGCGTCTGTAAGCGAGGGCAAGCTCCGCGACCGCGCGGGAATGATGAGCGCCTCCGGCTCCCCCCCGCCGTCAAAGCTGCGAAAAAGCCGCTGGATAATGGCATTAAAGCTTGGCGCCGCCGCGCTTGCGGGAGCGCTTTTGAGCGGTCTTGCGTTTGCGATGTTTTAAGCATTTTACGCGCTTGTCCGCAAGGCTTTTGCCCCTTTGAATCCCCCGACAAAAAAGACCTTTCGGCCTCCTTGACAAGACTTTTGCGCGCCGCCTTCACATTTTCGGAGGCGGCGCGTTTTGTTCGGAAGGCCTTTTCGGAAAGCTTTTTACGCCGACCGCCCGCAAGGCTCTTGCCCCTTGAATTCTCCGACAAAAGGGCTTTTCGGTTCCTTTGATAAGCTTTTTGAGAAATCAACATAATAAGCGTCGTTTATAGTTAAAAAACTAAGATTTGATATGATTTACGGAAAAACGACTGATTTCAGCTCATTTTTTATATAAGTATTTTTAATTAGCAAAATATTTTTAAAAAATCTATTGACAAAGCATAATCAATGTATTAATATAATTGAAGTGTCGGAA
>JAAYIY010000042.1 GCA_012523185.1 Clostridiales bacterium | reverse complement strand
CAAGATACGCCGCTATGGATTTCACGGAACGTCTCACCGTTTTGTGAGCGCGCGCTGCGCCGAAGTCATGGGAAAAGACATTTCTAAGCTAAAGATTGTCACTTGCCACCTCGGAAACGGTTCATCCATCACAGCCGTTAAAAACGGAAAGGTCATCGACACAAGCATGGGACTTACGCCGCTTGACGGATTTATGATGGGCACACGCTCAGGCGGGGTTGACCCCTCCGCGATCATCTATCTTCAAAAGAAGGAGTCCTGGAGCCCTAAGGACACCGACATGGTGCTTAACAAGAAATCGGGTGTTTTCGGGATTTCCGGAGTTTCAAGCGACGACCGCGACTTAATTGCCGCGGCCGAAAACGGAAACAAACGCGCAGCGCTCGCCAGAAGAATGCAGCGCTACCAAATACGCAAATTCATCGGCAGCTATATAGCGGCAATGGACGGCGTTGACGCCATAGTTTTCACCGGAGGAGTGGGTGAAAACGCGCATGATTTGAGGCAGAACATATGCGAAAATCTTTCATTCCTTGGGATTGAGATTGACAAGGACTTCAACAAGACGCTTGTAAAAGGCGTCGAGGGTGAAATGTCGACTCCGGGCTCAAAGGTGCGCGTGTTTGTTCTTCCGACAAACGAGGAGCTTGTCATCGCAAGAGACACAAGGGATATAGCCCTTTCACTCAATTAAGGCAACACCGCGCAATGAGCGGCTGAAGCCTTTGTTGCACGCTTGCTTGCATCTTTTCCGTCATATCGCTAAAAGGGACTGCTCGTTTTCGGGCAGTCCCTTCTTTTTGGTGCGTCGGCTTACCAATCAGGCGGTGAAACGGCAGTTGCGCTGTAAATCGTGTCGAATGTGCCGGACGACTCGTCTTTGAGTATGACATATCCGCGCGCGTAGTAATGGTCGCTCTCCGCGTAGTCGGTTATTGTGACTGAATATGTGCCGGCATTAAGCCTTGACTCGGACGTTCCTTGGAGAACATATGGGTTTTCAAGCGTGAACTCACTGTCATTTTCTCCCACTGAAACAAGGTTTGTCAAAATCATTCCTGTTTCGAGTATCGTGTATTTATGCGGAATGCTTCGCTCGGCATAAAAAGTCAGGTTCTTTTCTTCGAGATTTTTTGAAACCTTTGATATTCGGATAACAGGCATAGGCGTGACGGCGCCTTCAAACACCGCCGTGAAAACACAGTCAAAGCAGATGATAAACGAGTATGCGGCTTGATAGCTGACAATTGTTCCGCCGTCGTCTGTCCAATATGAGAAATCTTCTCCTTCGGCTGTGATTGTTACGACAGAAAAGGCGTCAAAAGAGCCACCACCTGCGACCTTTTCCGAGTTTGTCAATGTGACTGTATATTGCTGCGCAAGAGTATCATAAAGTGCGGTGATAAGCACATTTTCAAGGTCAAACTGAAAATCAGATATATCCTTGTCCCAGCCGATCGAAACACGTCCCTCAAGCGTCGGAATGTCGGGAACATTTATGTCGCCTGAGCCCACCGGCACATCCTCGGAATAAAGTATATTTCCGTAAGAGCCTTGATATGTGATGTTGTGATATTCACCCGTCGCGCAGAAAACAGCTTCATATTCAACGCTTGACGCCGCAATGAAAGAATAGTCCTTGTCGGTAGACACGATTCTGTTTGTGTCCTTGCGAACCCAGTAAAGGAACGAGCCGGGAACATTTTCATAAGCGGTGAGAGTGACATTGTCGCCTATTGTGAAATACAGATAGGTGTTTGTAACGAAATATTGGTTCTGACAGCCGGCGCGGCCGCCGCCGATTATGTCGGCGCTGACCTGAATCTTGTCGTCTGCCGCAACAGCGAAATAAACGGCGGTAATCGTCAAATCATTTGCGGGCATGGTTTTCGGTATATATTTGTCCCAGTTTCCGATAAATCCCTCTTTTTTCGGGACAGCCGGAGCTGTTTCATTTATTGATTCGTTGAATTGGTATTCTGTCTGCCTGATTATTATGCCGTCGGCCACAAACGTTAAAAGATAGCTGCCGAGGTCAAATCTTGCGTAAAGCTCAATGTCCCCCGAAGCGCTTGCGGGTATTTCGCTTATCGCCGACTCGTCGCCGAAGTCGGGGTCGGTGTACCAGCCTATAAAGCTATGCCCCGCCATTGACGCGTCGTTGAGAATCAAAGCCTTGCCGGGTGCATAAAAATATGGATTGTCGTTTGTTGTGCCTTCCGGGAAATGATATATTATCCTGTTGCCGGAGAGGACTGATAACGGTGCCTTTGATTCGCTGAAAAGCGATATGCAGCCGTCCGAAACATATTGTGACAACTCGCCGCCGAGAGCATTGTTGAAAATCTGCTCAATTTCAGCGCAGTCGCTGTATGCGCCAAAGTTCAAATATCCGAAGCCTGCCTCAAGTCTTTTTATTTTTACATTAAAAGTAAGTAAAATGTTTGCCGACTCAAGGAGTTCCGCAACACTGATTGTGTCAAATCCGTGTATGTACGATGTAACGACGCCGTCAGCAATAATGTCAAACTCTCCCGACACAATCGTATCGGAAATCGTGCTGTCAAACCCCGACGGATTATACTCGAAAAATTCGTCGTCAGCTTTAAGCAGGACTGAAATCTCGCTTATCTTTGAAAAAATCGCCTCGATATTATCATTGAGGTAAACAAGACCGGCGGCGACACCTTCCGCTGTGGTCTCAAAATAGGAGTCGAGCATTGAAAGCATATATCTAAGCTCGCCGATAAGACCGCCGTCCGACCCTTCATCCAATCCGGCGACCTCATCAATTATCGGCAGCAGACCGTTAAAGGTGTCTCCGTCGTAAGGCGTTATGTATTCTCCGTCTGCCGTGACCACCTGTGCGGTGCCGCCGAAAATCAAACAGCGGAAATAGTTGTTGTAATATTCGCTCCAGGTACGACCGTAGTCATTTGACAATTCGGCGCCCTCAAGCCACGGGGTATAAATCTCGGCATATTCCTGTGTCAGCGGGCAATCAAATCCCAGCAAGTCTCTTTCTTCAAAATAACCTTCCAAGACGGATAAGATGGAAGAAAGTGTATCCTTGGCCTCGGTAAAATCATCAAGCCCCAAGGAATCAGAAACAAGGCTCGGAATGCTCCTTAAAAAATGATCGTAAGCGTCAAGCTTGTCGGAAAGCGCGCCGCCTAAGTTGAGGACATATGACTTTTGTTCGTCTGACAGCCTTGAAACAAGAGCAAAGGAAACACTGACGCTGTATTCACCCGACGGCATACCTGTAAATTCACGCATGAAGTGCCCGGAACCGTCAAGCTGTATTTGGCTCACCTGTTCCCCGTCTTTCATGATGTCAAGAACGGACGGAATCCAATAGTTTCCATATGAACCAACAGGTATTTCCGTGTTTTCAAATTCAAGACCTATGAGGAGTGTCCCGTTGTCGTAACTGATATATGAATCATATGAAGCGTCGTCAACCGCCGCGCAAAAAGCCGTTATGACAGACGTTTCATATGTTCCGTCTGAAAGTATATCTGATATTTTGCCGGACACGTCATAGAGTTTTGAGCCTTCCGCGGAAATGACTGATTGTTCGTCAAGATGCCGAACAGCGGACAGCACGCCAAAAACATTGCCGTCAACCATTATAATGCATGAGTCAATCTCGTTATTGACGGCGTAAAAACCGTAAATATCGCTTTCATCGACAATAAGCTCCGCGCCTGCGGCAAGATTCACGCCGTTCCCCACAGTCACGGACTCACACTCACACTCGGTTTCTTCGATATGGCAGCTTGCCCCTCTGACAGTCATTTTTGAAAGAGTGAGACTGCCGGAAACAACATCTATTGCTGACGGACCGTCGAGCATCTTGTTAAGGAAGCTGTAAAATTCATCATATTCATGTGATAAAACAGATTCTACATAGCCGTTTTTAAGCGTGACATTCGCGGAGTTTGTGATTATAAACGCAGGCATACCCTTATATGAAGTAATCGCCGCGCCGTTTAAGTCGATGGTGAGATCCTTTGAGATGACCACGCTGCCCGACACGGAGCCTGATGTGTAATTGAGCGTGTCGCCCGGCGACGCATCATTTATCATAGATTGGAGCAAATGCGGTCGGACAGTTACGGTGAATTGGTCTGACACACCGGAGCATATATCCCTGTATGAAATTGTCACAGTACCCGACGAAGCGCCATAAAGTCTTCCCGAACTGTCGACACCGGCGATGTGGATGTTTGTGCTTCTTAACTCAAGCGTGTCGATTCTAAACGCTGAATTATCATTTGCGCCGCCGTATGAGGCAGGGCTTTGATAAAGTGTGTTGGATTTTGTGATTTCAACACTTTCGCCTTCGGTCAAAAATTGTGTTGTTTGCCCGAAACTTACATCACTGTTAAAACAGAACACATATCTTCCGTCAACACCGCTGCCCTTGTTGTTAAAGCGTCCGTTTCCCGCCCAGTCGTCAACCTCGACATCGACGGCATAAACTGACGCAAGCTTTCCTGACGTCGCCTTTGTGATGTTGAGGTCATAAACAGCCGTCTCCCCTTCTGTGTCATATCCGCATATAAACTTTTCTGTCACTGACGCGGCGCTGCCTTCGCTGTCAACGCCTCGGACTGTCACCTCTATAGAGTTGATATAATGCTTGTCATAAGCTGAAAACACTCCGTGAAGGTCGTTGTTTGAATCTCTGTAAAACTCAACGTCTGTCAGCTCAGGCACTGTCGCGTCAATTAAAACTTTGAAAGAATATAAAACCTCACTGTAACCTAAGCTTCCGTTTTCGCCGTAGTTTTTACCTGCGCTCAACTCCACGTTGACGACTGTTCCGTCAGGTATCTCCTCGCCGAAAAGTGATTTGCCGCTCCAGGAAAACCCTTCGGCGGAGTTGAATCCGGCATAAATTATTTCTCCGGTTGAGCTTTTCAGGTAGGTTTTGGGGACCTGGTTGATAGTCGCAAAAGAATATATCTCGCCTGTATTGGCGTTTGTGACTTTATAAAGCAGCGAAGCGCTTCTTAAAAGATATGATTCAGTTTTATAGACGGTGCTGTTCCAAAGCTGATCAGAAGTGGCGTCGGGTCTTGCCGAGCGTGAGGAGAGCGAGCTGCGGTCAGCATTAAAGGTTATTCCATGCGAAACAAACGCATCGCGGTTTGGCAGGTTGTAGTTTGAGCCGATTTTATGAAGCTCGGAAAGGTTTCGCAACGGAGCTTTGGTGAAAGTATGCACGGCGCTCGTGCCAAAGGACGGATAATTTTGCTCCCCCGCAAGAGTGTCCTGCCATATGCCGTCGTCAAGTATCGGCGCTTTAGTCCAATCGCCGTAAAACGCAAGGTAAGGGATTGATAAATCAGCGCCGCCGCCGTCGAGCGTTATAAATCCGTCTATATAAATACCGTTTTCAAAATTGCTGTCCAGATAGCTTTTGACAGCCGAGCCGACAGTGACCGTCACTGTGACAATCTTGCTTGTGCCGGCGGGAACAGATATGTTTCCGCTATCGCTCATTGACACAGAACAAAAGGACGTGATATCCATTGAGCTGCCGGACATAAACTTTTC
The DNA here is from genome assembly GCA_012523185.1 of Clostridiales bacterium. Taxonomy (GTDB): domain Bacteria; phylum Bacillota; class Clostridia; order Oscillospirales; family Acutalibacteraceae; genus UBA1425. The sequence continues at coordinate 33,788 of JAAYIY010000042.1, read as the reverse complement.
AGTCAGTTCGACTGTCTCATATTCGCCCGAAACATCATCAAACGAATCAGTTTGATAATTCACAGTCTCTGTCTTTGCAACCTCTGTCAAAACGGTTGCGGATGCCGAATATTGCAGCGGCACATCAGAAAAATTAATCACTGCAAAGGACATTGTGTAAACGCCGGTTTTGCCCTTGTCGTCACCGAGACTAAGCTTCGGCATTGACAAATCAGAAGACATCAAAACAGCCTTTGATTGCATCGCCGCTTCAAAATCAACGGCTCCGGCGCCTTGACGCCTCGGTGAGAAAAACGCTGAAGTTGCTTCATCTGTCATGGGCTTGGCGGTAGACATCAAAAGGTGTTGTGCAAAAGACTTTTTTTCACCGGCCGTTAAGCCCGACATATAAGTTGGGTGTTCGTCGTTCAGATATTGAAGAATTACGGCATATGAGCCGGAGAAATAAGGGGCGGCCATGGATGTGCCTGACTTCAGACCGTAAGTATTGTTGTCAGTAGCGGAAAAAACAGCGCCGCCGACAGCGGAAATCTCCGGTTTAAGCTGAAGCTCCGGCGTCACTCCGACTGATGAAAAATCGGACATCTGACCGTTTTCGGAGCAGGATACTGTTATGCTTTGACAAGAATCAAAGTTTTCGACAATATAGTCGCCGTTTTCTTGGGAAATAAACACGGCAGGTATGGAAACAGATGTGTTTTCCGCCATATTGGAAAGCGCTCCGGCTCTGTTGTTGCACACAATAAGCCCGATTGCCCCATATGTTTCGGCAAGAAAGACAGTGTCCATGAAGTTTTGCCCGCGGCGCACCATGACAAATTTACCGCTTATTCCGCAGCTTTGAGCCCAGGCGGCAAACTCGCTTTCCGTGCCGGTAAGAAGCGTGCCTGATGAATCCCGAAGAAGTGAAACGCCAAGCGAACTGTTTAAATACCGCATCATATTTCTGGAATAGTCGGAATAGTTGTTTGTGAACTCCATTTCGATCCCGTCAAAAACAATGTAACCTTTTGTGTTAAAGCTTGCCACGGCAAAATTGTTGTTAAAAGACGCGGGCGTGGCGATTGAGCCGTTATCGGGATTGGACGCCAAACTCAAATCGTTTCCGAATTTGTTGCCGTATCCCGATGTGTATGAGTTTCCCGCGGCGGAAACGGCGGCGATTCCCGCGTCGTTAAGATCGTCAAAAATATTGTAAAACGCCGGGGACTGACCGGAGTAGCTGAACCCGCCGACAGAACCGAGGCTGTAATTTATGACATCGGCGCCAAGGAGAAGTGAGTCCTCGATAGCGGCAATCAAGTCCGCCATTCCGGCTCCCGTCGAGCCGCCCACAGAGCTTTTAAACACTTTCATTACAATTATCTGCGCATCGGGGGCGACACCGGAAAAAGTCGTGTTTCCCTCACTGTCTTTTGCACAGCCCGCCGCAATTCCCGCAACGTGTGTGCCATGATCGCCCGCGGCGACGTTGACGTGAGAAACATTAAAATCCTTGTTGGCGTAATTGTAGTAAAACGGTATCTTATCACTGTAAAAGTATGATGCGGCGCCCTTTCCCGATGAAGCGAAAGCATTGAGACCGCCCAGCACTCCGGATATATCCGACAGCAAAATCTTTGGTGAATCGGGAGCGTTGGCAAAAGCGTCATGCCCCAAATCAATTCCTGTGTCGATAATGGAGATAACAGTGCCTTTGCCCGTATATTCCGCTTCGCCGGACAGGCTTAAGGTATGATTAAAAGACGCTTCAGAACTGCCCTCGACTTCTTCAAGCGCTTCAAACTCAGGCGCGATATAAACTGACCTCACACCGTCAACGGAAGCGGCTTTTGCAATCTGCCCGACACTCATTTCCGTGGCGAATGCGTTTGTCAAAACTGTGTATGAATAAATCAGATCAAGCTCTCCGCCGCGGTCAAGCTTGTCAATTATTTTGCCGCGCACCTCCTCCTGCTCGGAAAGAAGCGAGTCACGCATATTAAGCGCCGCCTTTGTGAAGCATCCCCCGGAAATAATATCGGCGTTGCGCTCCAGCAAGGGTTTTGAATCAAGCTCAATGATTACGGTAACCTTTTCATCTTCGTCGCGCAAATCAAAGACTCCTTCGTCAGAAGGGACATTGACAAGCTCGCATTTTTTATCTGCCGCCTTAGCAAGCACGATATTAGGGCATCCGATTAAGACAGCGGCAAAAAGGACAGAAAATAATTTATTAAAAACAAGACGGTGTTTCATTTGGGCATCTCCTTTATTTAAACTTATTCACATTCACATAAGATCGCAAGTATATACATAAATTATAAAATAAATAAAACAGCCTGTCAAGAACATATAGGTATACCAAGTATTTCATAATCTTTGCTTCCCCATATAAGCAGGCACTACATTTTAACTTTGCAGGGTTTGCCGGATTCACAATGAGCTGAACGGCATTTTCTACAATATGATTGAGGTATTGTTTTATCACCAGGTATTCTCCAACCAAACAATCGCTCTATTTCATCAACCCCATTGGCTGTTTTTCTGCAACACGGACATTCGGCATATATTTTATATGGCATAGTATCCTCCTTTTTTATAGTGCCTATTTATCATTTAATAATTTGAAATTAATAGTTCGCTTACATTTCCACGGCTATCACCGTTGCAATTTATCATGCGTTTTGCCGTCACCCGTGATATGTTATATTTGCTGTAAAGTTCATCGAAAAAGTCATCATTAATATCGCTGTTCTTAGGATCAGAATTGCTGATAACAACTCTTGTTCCCTTGGTTGTCAGTTTATCAACAAAACACCCCAGCTCAATTTGCTCTTTATCTGTAAAACCGACCTTTGTATAGGCGGTAAAGCTTGCTGTTTCGGTAAGCGGGCGATAAGGCGGATCAATATAATAAAAAGCTTTTTCATCGGCAAAATCAAGACACTGCTTATAATCACCGCACATGATTGTAACCTTTTGCAGCAGTTTGCTGATGTTGTTTAAGCTTTTCAAATCGCAAATTAGCGGCTTTTTATATGCGCCGACAGGAACGTTAAAAAGTCCGTTTTTGTTGACACGATACAGTCCGTTGAAGCAAGTTTTGTTGAGAAAGATAAAAAGCGCAGCTTTTTCAGGATTCGCCGCTTCATCACCGTTTGCTTTTAAGCAGTTAAAGCGTTCGCGCTTGTCATAGTAATATTTTTTTCTTTTCTCCGTGTCCAATGACCAAAATTTTTCTTGCATCACAGTTAAATCGGCGATCAAATCTTTTGGCGTTTCTTTTATTATCCTATATGTGTTTATCAGCTCTGCATTTATATCGTTAATAAGCACTTCACTGACAGAATATCTTGTAAGGATATCAAACAGAACCGCACCGCCGCCGACAAACGGTTCGCAGTATCTGCTAACAGACTTGCCGAGTTCGGCAGGAAAGTTTTCACGAATATATTCTAAAAGCCGACTCTTTCCGCCTGCCCATTTAACAAAAGGTTTAACAGTCATATTTATTCTCACGTTTCTTCGAGCGAAAAACAACAATTAACTTACGCGCCGCCACGCTCAATATCACCGACGCTTATTTCTCTTTTAATCAATATCCGATTAGTTTGTCTCAAATGTTTGAAGTGATTTTTCTGTCATATCCGCAAGTTTAAAAATTATCATTATGTGCCTGATAAAAGTATCCGTCTTTTAAAGCTAACTGATTTTATCACCGCAGATCAAATAAAATTTGCTACATATATTATAGAATATTCAAACAGGTTTGTCAAAGGAAAGAGCAAACATTACAACTTGAAATGTAACGTTTGCCCTTGATTTCAGTTTGCGGTTATTCGCCCCATGCCGTCAAAAACAGGCATTTACGACACCTACTCCCACTCTATTGTCGCGGGGGGTTTGTTTGTGATGTCATACACGACTCTGTTTACTCCCTGAACCTCGCTTGTGATGCGTGATGAGATTTTTGACAGCAGGTCATAGGGCAGTTTCGCGTATTCGCAGGACATAAAATCGTTTGTCTTAACGGCTCTTATGGCGACGGTGTAATCATAGGACCTCAAACCGTCTCTTATTCCGACGCTTCTTGTGTTTGTCAGCACGCACAAATATTGATCGACTTTAGCTTGTGAATTTGAAAACTCGTCACGCAGGATAAAGTCGGCTTCTCTCAAAATGTCAAGCTTTTCTTTTGTTATTTCGCCGATAACCCTTATTGCAAGCCCCGGTCCGGGAAAAGGCTGGCGCTCGACAAGGCTTTTGGGCAGACCGAGAATTCTTCCCAGATGCCTGACATCCTCTTTAAAAAGCTCTGAAAGCGGCTCGATTACGCCGACAAACCCAAGCTCTTTTGGAAGTCCTCCGACGTTATGATGACTTTTTATGACCGTTGACTTGTTTTTCCCGGACTCAATTATGTCGGCGCGAATTGTCCCCTGCGCCAAAAAGGACGCGTTGCCGTATTTTTTAGCCTCTTCCTCAAAGACCTTTGCAAACTCATTTCCGATGAGCTTGCGCTTCTTCTCCGGGTCTGATATGCCTTTCAGTCGGCTTAAAAATCTTGTTCCCGCATCAACATGTATAAAGTTAAGATTTCGCCCGGCAAAAGCTTGTTTTACCTCGTCGGTTTCATTTTTGCGCATGAAGCCGTGGTCAATATATACACAATATAATCTGTCGCCAACAGCTTCTGATAAAAGCGCGGCGCACACAGAAGAATCAACACCTCCGGAAAGCCCTAAAAGAACACGACCGTCGCCAACCTTTTCTCGAATTTCCTTTAATTGTTTATCAAGATAATCCCGCATTGGAAATTCCCCTTTCTTAATTATGTCACTAAATCAATATTATGATTGGAAAAACTGCGTCTTGCAGCAAGCAACGAATTAAAAAAGACGCGCATTATTCAAGTCGTTTTCAGACATTTCGATAATGAACGCCTTTATTCAACAATTTATTTTACAACCCTAATTAAAAAATGTCAACCCGATTTCACATTTTAACTCTTTTTTAACATCGTGTTTCGGCGTACTTTTGGCTGACGTTTTCGCATGCTTTTGTTTTTTGTCAATAGTCTCTGTTTTGCTTCCAGATTTCGAGCATCATGTTGTATCGCTCCGGCGGCATACCCTTGAAAGCAACATTACTTGTGCAGAATATGTATCCGCCGTTTGGTTTTCCGTAGGTTAAGCAGTAGTCAATGCTTTCCCTGACTTCGTCATCGGTGCCTGTCTGGAGCAACGCGCAGTTTACATTGCCGCAAAGAGCAACCTTGCCGCCGTATCTTTCCTTGACAAGCTTGATGTCAACGCCCGCCATTGGGTCAAGAGAGTGAAGCGCGTGCGGGTTTGAATCGACAAGCATGTCGATTATGGGCATTATGTTTCCATCGGTGTGCTTTATCGCGTAACAACCCATTTTTCTGATTTCTTCGATTATTTTTGACAGGTAAGGGAAAATAATTTCAGAAAACATTTCCGGAGACACAAACGGACCGGAATTGTAGCAGTAGTCACTGCAAAGACCGAAAATGTCGACTCCGGCATCGGCATATCTTTTGTTTCGCTCAATTGCCGCGTCGGCTTTTTGAGCCGCCTTTTCAAGAACGCCCTCAAAATCATCCGCAAGGCTGTACGCAAACTCATACATTTCATTGCCGTCGGGTATGCTGTATGTGCCGTCGCCGTGAAACCACATGCAGACATCCTCGCCGACAAGCTTACGCAAAATCTTTATGTATTCTGTCAAATCTTTTTCTAAGTCGGGGTTTTGAGGTCCGCAAAGCGGAATGCAGTCATAATCAAGCTTGTTTAAAAAAAGATCGGCATTGTGTTCGGCCAGCTCATGCAATATTTTATCGTATTCACGGGCGCCGCATGATGAAAGATTTTCACGGCTTATTAGTGAATAGTCGAATGAACGGCCGAAAATTTCGTCCTCAAGCTGAAATTCAAGCTCAAAAGTCGGAATCCTGTCGGGTATCTTTCGCAGAAGTGCCGCTGTGAAACGCTCCTTTTTTGTCATTACTTAATCCATCCAAACATTTCTTTTTTCAGGTCAAGATAATACAGATAATTTTCAGCCGTCACATCTGGCGGGCATCTGTGATCGCAAAAAGGTATGTATCCTCCCCTTTCGACAATCGGCACAATGCTTTCCATATATTTTTTTATTGATTCCTTGCCCTCTATCATCTTCATTTTGTCAAATCCGCCCATAATGCGCAGCTCCTTGCCGTATTCACCTAAAAGCTCGGCGGGATGTGCGCAGGAATTGACCTCGTAAGGGAAAAGACAGTTGATGCCGCTTTCAAGAAAGTACGGCAGCAGGGGGCGGACATCTCCGTCGCAGTCGGTATACCAAATATCAATGCCGTAACTCCGCAGCTTTTCCCCGATCCTTTTGTAGCGCGGAACGACGGCGTTTATAAAGAAATCCATCGAAATAAGGGGGCCGTTTTTGCAGCAGATATCTTCCCAGCCGGAAGCAAAATCAAACTGTACATGAGGGAGAACGGCATCTAAATAATCTTCGACAAGAGCGCATTGCGTCTCAACCATGTCCTCCACCATGCCGGGGTAATCGGCAACGGCATATGAAAGCCCTTCAAGCGTCAGCAGGTCGCGTGTTTTTCCAATCATGGAGCCGACATTTACACCAACAGGAAAATCCCTGTCGGCGGGAAATTTTGCGGTCAAGGCGCCGACGTCGGGTTTTCGCACGGGGTCGTCGCGAAGAAACTTTTCTTTTTTTACCTTTTTCCAGTCGTCGGGAGTTTCGACGGAGGATTTGATGCAGCGCGGGATGGTGGAGTGACCGTCCTTTGGAGCCTCGTTTATGAGCCCGTCTGAGTTGATTGAAATTATTTTGTCGTTTGTTTCTGACAGAACTTGATATTGAAAACCGGGATTAAGCCAGTAATGCCCCCCGACGGACTCAGGCGGTTCAAATGAAAAAAAGTCGTCGGCTTGTTTTTCGTTTTTAATCCCATTGTCGGCAAAAAAACTCCAAGTCTCATAATTGTCGGACCAATACCCGAACTCCATGTTTACTGTGCGGTCAAACGGAAGGTAATGCATCTGGTTGTTGAAGCGCACGCGCGGTGACATAACACCCTTCCAAGACTGTCTCATCTTTTTCATAATCAGCTCACCAATGATGTCAGAGCCTCGACAGCCTCATTAGCCGCTGACGCCGCGTCGCTTGTGTAAATGTCGGCGCCGATTGATTCGCAGAATTCTTTGTTGATTGGCGCGCCGCCGACAAGGATTTTAACCTTGTCCCTTATCCCGGATCTTTTGGCGGCGTCAACAACCTCTTTCATCGCGCCCATTGTTGTCGTCAGCAAAGCCGAGCAGGCGATTATCTGGCAGTTGTGTTCGGCTGCCGCGGAAATGAATGCTTCGGCCGGCACGTCGACGCCGAGGTCAATGACCTCAAAGCCCTTGCCCTCCAGCATCATTTTAACAAGGTTTTTGCCTATGTCATGAAGGTCGCCCTTAACCGTCCCGACGCAAGCTCTGCCTTTGGACTTGAAACCGCTGTCGGCCAAATGCGGCTTTAGAACCTCCGCTCCCCAATTCATTGCTCTGGCGGCAACAAGCACCTCGGGCACATAAACCTCGTTTTTGCTGAATTTTTCGCCGATAATATCCATGCCCGCCAAAAGCCCTTTTTGAAGAATTTCCTCAGCTGACACTCCCTCGTCCAGTGCTTGACTGACAAGCTCCTTTACTTGTTTTGCTTTCCCATTTTGAAGCAGAAGGCTGATTTCTTCCAGGATTCCCATGATAATCCCCCTTTTATTTTTAAGCTTTTGCCGTTAGCTTAAATACGTCGCTTGAGCGCCCGATGACGACAAGGTGATCATTTTGCTTGAATATATAGTCCCCGCCCGGAGCGGGATTAATCTGATCCTCATGCTTTATGGCTATGATGTTTACATGGAACACCCTGCGTACATTTACCTCGGAGACAGACTTGTTTATCCAAGCCTTTACCACGGGGATTTCATAAATAGAGTAATCGGCGTCAAGCTCTATAAACTCAAAAACATTGTCCGCGTTGTAGCGCACGGCAAGCCTTTTCGCCATGCTTTTTTCAGGTGTTATCACTTCATTAGCGCCTATCTTTGTCAGAAACTTTGCCTGTATATCCTGACCGGCTTTTGAAACGATATATTGCGCGCCAAGGTCTTTCAGCAGCGAAGTTATCTCAAGTGACGATTGGAAATCCTCGCCGATTGTGACAAAGCAGATGTCGAAATTGCCGACGCCAAGGGAGCGCAGCACACCCTCGTGGCAGCAGTCGCCTATATATGAATCGGTGAACATGGGCGCGAGCTCGTCTATAATCTCCTCATTTTTATCGACTATCATGACGTCATTTCCAAGCTCCCTCATCTTGAGGGCAAGGTGTTTTCCGAATCTACCCATCCCGATAACCAGTATGGACTTCATAAAGAATCCTCCGTCAGCCTATTAAAATTTTTTCGGATGGCCGCTTAACAAGCAGCTTGACGCGCTTTTCGGCAAGCGCGAGCATTAAAGACAGCCCGCCGATCCTGCCGCCGTACATTAAGAACATCAATATAACTTTTGACAAATCCTTTAAGTGTGGAGTGATGCCGTAAGACAAGCCGACTGTGCCGATGGCCGAAACTACCTCAAATGTAATTTCTTTCAGCGAATAGGTTTCAACCGAGCAGACAACCAACACAGAAAGAAGCGCCGCCGACAAATAAAAAATAAACACGGCGTTTGCCTGCTTGATGATGTCGTTGTTTAGCCTTCTCTTGAAGATATCAATATTTTCGCTGTGCCTTGAAACTGACAAGGTGCTTACGAGAAGAACGACGAGCGTGGTTGTTTTTATGCCGCCTGCCGTAGAGCCGGGGCTGCCGCCTATGAACATTAAAATCACCGACAGCAGACTGCCGGAATCGGAAAGCTCTCCTATCTTAATCGTGTTAAATCCTGCCGTTCTTGTTGTCACGGACTGAAAAAGAGAGGCAAGAACCCTTTCGCCGATGCTCATGCCCGACATAGATGCGCCGCGTTCAAAAACAAAGAAAAGGAAAAACCCGGAAAAAATCAAAACAGCGCTTGCCGACAGAACAATTTTTGTGTGAAGCGAGTAGCTTTTGTAGTCAAGCTTGTGTGCTATAAGATCGTCCCAGACAAGAAAACCAAGGCCGCCTGTTATAATCAGCAAGCAAATAGTCAAATTGACGATTATGTCGTTATGGAAAGTTGTTAACGAAGAAAACTCTCCGAATTTACCCATAAGGTCAAAACCGGCGTTGCAAAAAGCTGAAATTGAGTGAAAGACAGCAAAGTATATGCCCTTAGCGTATCCCATGCGCGGAATAAAACGGAGCGACAAAAGAAACGCGCCGACGCTTTCGACAAGCAGCGTGCCCTTTAATATCCTGAGTATAAGCTTGACGACGCCGCTCAAGCGCATTGTGCCCGCGGATTGAACAAGCAGCGTCCGCTCACGGAGGCTTATTCGTTTTTTCAGGAATATGGAAAACATTGTGATGACAGTCATAACGCCGAGTCCGCCGGTTTGAATCAATGAAATGATTACAAGCTGTCCGAAAACAGTCCAATAAGAAAACGTATCAAACACAACAAGTCCGGTCACGCAAGCTGAGCTGACGGCTGTGAACAGCGAATCTGTAAACGGCGTCCATTCGCCGCTTTTTGAAGAAATCGGAAGTGACAGCAGCAAGGCGCCTAAAAAAATCAGCGCCGCAAAGAAAAGAACAATAATTCTTGAGTTTGTCAGGTCGGACTTGTCGCGCAATCTTTTTATCATTAATTTAAGCCTCTGTTAAATTATATATTCAACTGACTTGTTAAGGCCGTAGCCGTCGATTTTTAAATGTCCGTTTAAAAGCTCGACGACAGAAAATGTGTCGTGTCCTCTGACGCAGATTGAACCGAACACAATGTGCGGAATCCCGTTTCGTTCACCGTAGCAGCCTTCATGGTAATGTCCTGAAAAAACGGCCTTTACCTTGCCGCTTTTTTCTAATATATCGGCGACTTCGGCGCGGTTGCGTATGAGGTGGATATCGTCAATATCCCATTCCCTCATCATCAGGGGCGCGTGCGTGAAAACAACGACGGGGACATCCGAGGTGTCTATTTCCCTTTCAAGCCATTCAAGCTGCAAAGGGTCAATGTTGCAATTTTTCCAGTCAATCTCCGCGGCGGGAAACGGCTCGTCAATGTTATTGATGCTTGAGTCAAGGACGACGCATTTGTATCCGTTTGAAATAAATGAATAGTAACGCCACGGCATCTCCAAGAGCCTGCAATATTCTCTTTTGTCAAGCGATGTGTCGTGATTGCCTATCATTGAATAAAAAGGCGCACCGCCGCATTTCAGCACGCCGCAGACTTCGCACAAAAGCTCGCTTTGGCTCTTTTTGCCGATATTATCAACTGTGTCTCCAAGGTTAATAATGAAGTCGCAGTCTTTTAAATGGCTTTTTATCGCGCGCCCAAGCTTGATGATTGAGTCTGTCGTATCCCTGTCGGATGTGTGCGGCTGTCTGTCGGCATAATGCAAATCTGTGACGGCAAGAAACTTCATTTTGACTCCTCAAGCGCTTTATCTAATTTTATTACATAAACATATGAGCTTTTAATGTCGTCGGGGCATATGGGCGGAAATCCGACAGAAGCTTTGCCGTTTTCATCGCTGACAGTCAAACGGGCATCGCACCCTAACAGCGTGGCATTCATGTTTTTATTGTAATCAATTTCAGGCAGTTTAACATTGCCGAACGGGAATCTGCGCAAAAAGGCGTAAACACTGCCGCCGCTCCTTGTGTATCTGATGTCCCCATCCGAACTTTGAGCAAATTTCCTGCCGGAGTAAATCCCCTCTCCGTTTGTTGAAAGCCAGCCGCCGAGTGCCAGGAGGCGCTCCTGCATTATAACAGGTATCCTCCCGTCGGCTGTCGGGCCGATATTTAAAAGAAGATTGTCGCCGCGGCTTACGAGATCCACAAGCATCCAAATAAGCTCGGCGGCGCTAAGATAATCGGCGGGCGTCTCTATCCTGTTAAAACCGAAAGAGCCGCCTATGCCGCGGCATTCCTCCGAAACTCTGTCGTCGGCCTGTTTTTCAAGATCTCCGCCTATGTGCCCGTATTCTGTTGTGAAGTTCCCTCCCAACCTGCCTCTTGTATCGCTCCCCCATCGGTCATTAGGGACAATGAAATCTTTGACAGACGACTCGTTATACAGCCACTTCAGGAACTCGGTGCTGCGCCAAACAGAGCTTGGGTGCGACCATTCGCCATCTGTAAAAAGAGTGCTCGGCCTGTATTTTTCGACAAGCTCTTTGAGCATCGGAATCAGATGCTTGACAGCATATTCGTCAGGCGATTTAAGGTAAAGCGGGTTGTACCACTCATACAGGGAATGATAAACGCCGAAACGCACGTCTGTTTTTGACATGGCGTCAGACAATTCGGCACAAAAATCCCTGTGAGGTCCGACGTCGGCGCTGTTCCAATTCCACGCGTAATCAGTTTTATACATACAAAATCCGTCGTGGTGCTTGGAGACAAAATTAATATATTTTGCTCCGGACGCCTCAAACAGACCCGCCCATTCGTCAGCGTCAAAAAGCTCCGCTTTAAAAAGGCCTGCAAAATCCTCATACCTGAAGTTTTTGCCGTAAATCCTGTTATGAAAATCGACATAGAGCTTTTGTGTGTCGTTTGGCTCCTCCTGCATTATGTTGAACCAATACCACTCGGAGTAATTGTTTTTAGGGGCATATGCGGGAATAGAATAAAGACCCCAATGTATGAAGATTCCGAACTTCGCGTCCTCAAACCATTTTGGAATGGGGCGTGAATTAATTGAATCCCAATTATTTTCGTACAGCATTATTTATCCTGCCTTTCCGCAAAAATATTTCCGAATATGCGCTCCTTGTTTTTTTCAAGCGCCGTAAGCAAAAGCAAGCCGAAAACTCCGCAGGAAACAAGCTCGCCCAGCCCGACGGTCAAAAAAAGATAAGGCAAGGCGTTTTTTAAATCGTATACATAGCGGAGAACAAGAGGCACGGCGATTGTGTTTAACACAATAGGGGGAATCACCGCGAAATATTTATATCTGCGTGCCGCAAACGTCAAAAAGGCGGCAAAAAGAGTTGCAAGACTTCCAAAGACAATGTCCCACAACGCACAGCCCGCAAGCAGGTTTGACAAAAGGCAGCCGATGAAAAGACCCGGTATCGCGGCAGGTGTGAAACAGGGCAAAACAGTGAGCGCTTCTGAAATCCGCAGCTGCACTGCGCCGCTTGCAAGACCGAAAATGTCTGATACGAAGGTAAGCACTGTGTACATTGCGGCTATAACCGCGCCTTGCGTCAAAAGCAGGAGTTTTGAATTTTTCAACAGGGAGCCTCCCACATCTTGAAATTGTCTGTATATTATCATATACGTTAAATAAAATCAACAGAATTCTTTATAAAACCGTCAAAAAATTCCTGTGAAACCGTCAAAAAAATTTTCGATTTTTTCCCGTTCGGAGTTTATGCTTCCCTGTATCATTTCCGGCTTTCCGCCGCCCTTGCCGAAAAGGGAAGAATTGATTTCTTTTGAGGCTTTTTGCATATCAATATTCCTTGAGCCGGCGACATATATATATCCGTCCTCGTCGCCGCCCGAAAAAGCGGCACAGACACCCGAGCATAAGGAAACGCCCTTATTGACAATCTTTCTTAGGGAATCAAAGTCAAATCCGCTGACAAAAACGCACATATTTCCGTCCGTCTTTTTTAAAGAAGCGGCAATCATCTCCGCCATCTCGATTTTTTGCGCGCTCAACATATGCTTGCATTCGCGCAGCTCGCCGAGTGTGCGTGATACGGCTAAAGCCGTGTCGTTTGGCTTTGACGACAGGAGGGATGATATTTCGTCGTTAATTTCATATTTTTTCATAACATCGTCAAGCGCGTCAAGTCCGCACAAAACGGCAAGTCTTGTGCCGCCTTTATATTTCTGGCTGTCGATTATTTTTATGATGCCTATTTCACCTGTGCGCTCCACATGCTGGGCACAGCAGGCGCAGACGTCATAGCCGTCGATATAAATAAGCCTTACAATTCCGTCGATATCCCTTTTGCTTCTGAAATCAATATCGGCAAGCTCTTTTTCGCTCGGAAATCTTGAATATATTTCAACATTTTTGAAAACTGCCTCGTTTGCGCCGTACTCGACACGCCGAAGGTCGTCCTTATCTAAAAAGCCGTTGAAATCAACAGTTACAAACTCGGCGCCCATATGAAATCCGACATTGTCAAAGCCGAAAAGGCGATTTACAATGCCGGATAAAATATGCTCTCCCGAGTGGTTTTGCATCATTCGGAAACGCTTGTCCCAATCTATCGCGCAAAACACCTCGCCGCCGACAGAAACAGGTCTGTCTGTCAGGTGAAACACAAAGCCGCCGCTTTCGTTTACATCAAAGACCTTCGCGTCTCCTATCTTGCCCGTGTCCGCGGGCTGACCGCCTCCGTTTGGAAAAAAAGCTGTCTTGTCAAGCAGCACCGAATATCCGTTTTCCCGCTTTTCGCACGCGACGGCGACGGCCGTGAAATCCTTTAAGTAGCTGTCATGAAAATATAGCTTTTCCGTCATCTGCTGTTCTCCCGCTCAAATAAAATGTTTATGAAAAAAGGACTGCTCCGCAAAACGAAAAAACAGCCCTTAATTTTTTTGATTTTTAAGCCATGTGTCGTCCTCAAAAAAAGCAATGATTCTGACGCTTATTGTTTTGTCCGCAACGTTATATTTTACGATTTCTCCTCTTGTCCTGCCAATCAGCGCCCGCGCAAGCGGTGATGTTTCGCTGATTGTGTCATTGTCAGGGTCGGCATCCGTCATTGTTTTGCTGTCGTATGTTGTGGGTCTGTAAGGTTTCACGGCGGCGTCCGGCGTCACAAGCAGCCAGGCTTCGACAATTTTAAAAGCCTTTTTTTCGTTTGTGTCAAGAAACTCAACACAGACTGTGTTGCCTGTCTTTATTGACCTTACTCGTCTTTTTGATGATTTCGCAAGCTTTTCATTTTTTTTACGCTGCTCGTCAAGAGCCTTCTGCGCTTCCTTTTGCTCTCGCATCTGCTGGTAAACACCGGTTGTCTTTTTAAAAAAAGAAAGCACCTTTACAACAAATATTTTGTCTTTGTAGTAAAACGTTATAACGCTGCCGGATTTTTCACCCAGAAGCGCTTTCGCAAGCGGCGAATCGTTTGAAATGACACCCTCGTCCGAGCATAAAAGCTCGCTGACTGTGACGTCGCTGTTGTCTTCGGAGATGGTAAAAACAGATTTGCGGCTCATTTCAATAAACTTTAAGCAAACAGTATCCCCTGCTTTTATTGTGTTTGGCTGCGGCCTGTCGCCTGCCTTGCCGCTGTGAAGGTCTGTGGAAAATTTCTGAGCAGCCGAATCTGCTTTTGCCGCCTCTCCGTCAGAAACAGGAAAAAGCAAAGTCCCGATAATGCCCGCGGGGCGCTCAAAACATGTGCCGTTGAACATAATAACAATCTTATCATCATGCTCGGAAATTAAATCGACAATCTCACCGCTCTTTAATTTGTATTTTTTTGACTTAGTTATCACCTTCGCCTCCTTTGGAAAAGCTGATATCACAGACCCATACAGTTATAATTTAACAAATTATATCAAACAGTTCAAGACCAAAAAAGAATTATAAAATATAAAACAATTTGCATGCTTTTTGTTATCTTGCATTAAGCAAAAGAAGATGGTACAATATCTCGCAGATGCCTTAATTTTCATTTAAATACATTATGAATTGATGTGATTTTTTGAATGTAAAACAAAAAAGCTTTTTTTCAGGAGTCGCCGCAGTCACCGCCTCGGCCGTTTTGTTTGGTTTTTTGCCCATTTGGTGTAAGCAGGTGCTTTTAAGCGGTGTCGACTCCGGGACACTCGTCCTCCTGCGTTACGGTTTCGCGACGGTTATGCTTGCGATTCTCCTGCCAATCTTCGGAATTTCATTTTCAATAACAAAAAAACAATTTGCCGCGTTTGCGGCTTTTGGTTTGTTCAGCGGCGGCGTCACCTCTTGGTTTTTGTCACAGTCATATTTATATATGTTTGCCGGCATCGCGACAATGTTCCACTTTTCATATCCGATTTTTGTCGCCGTTTTAATGTCTGTGATTTACAAAGAAAAGCTTTCGCGCAAAACTGTAGCCGCCATAATTGCCGCCGTGCTGGGGATGGCGCTTATGGCAGATATAAAAGGTGATTTCAGCCCTGTCGGCACTATTTTTGCGTTGATATCGGGGCTGACACTCGCGATTTATATCATCGCCGCAAAGAAAAGCGCGTTCAGCGTCCTTCATCCGATGAAAATCGTGTTTTATTCCAGCCTTGTCTCAACAATTTTCCTTGCCGCAACGCAGCTTGCCGGCAGAAACATAAACCTGCCTTCAAACACATCCGACTGGGTTCGCATAGTTGTGATATCTCTTCTTTGCACCGTCGCCTCCCACTCCTTGCTTGCCTACGGCATTCAAAAGCTCGGCGCCACGACAGGAGCGATAATCAGCATGTCGGAGCCGCTTGTGAGCGTTGCCGCCGGTGCTGTGATTATTAACGAGATTCCCTCCGCCAGAGTTCAGGCAGGCTGTGCGCTGGTGTTGGCGGCGCTTGTCGTTTTAATTCTCAGCAACAGCAAAAAAGAAAAAGCAGGCAAAGAGGAATTAAAGAAAGAGGAAATAAGCAAATAGGTGTTAAGCAAAAAGGACAAACAAAACATATTAAAACAAGCTGTATGAGGTGCGATGCTTGAGCATTGATTTTACAGAGAAAAAGAGGATTTTCTTCATTTGCGGCGACATGAAAACGTCTCGTAAAATGTCTGTTGTTTCGCTCATGAATGATCTTGCGGAAAAGGGCGAAAGCATTACGGCGATTACGGACGCGCGATGCAATATCACCGATTTCCGTTATGACCACAGGATTAAAAGGCTAAGCTTCGATATGGGCGTTGACGGCTGTTATGAGCGGTCTGAAAAGCTTGCCCATTTTTTATCGTCCGATTCAGGCGGCATAGCCGTACATACCGACACGGCAAGAAGTGAATTTTTAAGTGACGCGGAGATAATCAAAAAGGTCTGCGGCAAGCTTATATGTCTTGAAACCGACGGATACATAAAATCTTTCCATGACAGCCCGCACAGCTTTTCGGGCTATTATTCTGTCCTCAAGGATGCGGATGCCGTCGTTTCCGGAAGCTTTGCCGATTATCTTGTCAACAGCAAAAACGGAGTCGCCAACCACGTTTTTATAAGATATCGCTTTCCTTTTTTGGCAGGTGAGTTCAGACCCTGCGGCGGCGGGAAAAAGATTCTCCTTGTCGTCCTCGACAAAGGAAAGGCACTTGACAAAGCCTTGAAAGCTCTTTCGAAAATCACTGAAAATGATGCCGATATTTTGGTCCGCATTATTTCCGGCGATGAGTTTCAGCCGCTTGAAAACGAAGTCAAGAATAAATGCGCACGCCTGCTTCCCCGTGTCTGTTTTTCGGGCGACGACAAAACAATTAACGACGAGGCTGACGGCTGTGATTTCGCGCTGATAGCCGACAGGTTTATCACACCCTCATATCCATATCTGATGCTGATATCAAGGCTTGTCCCTGTGTGTTTTTCATCTGAATATGTTGACGACGCGTTTGATTTTTTTGGCGGCGGCGAGCTTTGCAAAAAATGCTCCGAGCTTCTTGAGCCGAAAGTCCGAAATCGCGCGTCAGCCGAGATATCCGAACTTCTTTCTCCGGAAAAAAAGGATGCCGCGGTTTCTGATTGGCTGCTTTTGTTTGCGGCGGTAGCGGCGGGGAACCCGTTGCCGAAGCTTGACACGCCGAAACTTGACGCCGAACAATCATCAGACATTTTTCTTTTAAACTCTGAAATACGCTCCGCCGCGAAGCCGGAATTCGCGGAGGAGCGAAAGATATCGCCGCTCAAGCAAAGCATTTTAAAAAAGATAAGCTTGCGCGAGCTAAAGAGATACGAACAGTATTCATGCATTCAGATTTCGCCTGAGGGTGTCAGGCGTTCACAGCTTCTTGCTTTAAAAATGTTTGGTGAGCTTGAACGGATATGTAAAAAACACGGCATCACTTATTATGTCGCCGCGGGCTCGCTGCTTGGCGCCGTGCGCCACGGCGGGCAGATTCCATGGGACGATGATGTTGACGTGACAATGCCGAGGCACGATTATGAGCGCTTTATAAAAATAGCGCAGTCTGAATTGCCGAATGATATGATTCTTCCATTGAACAATTATCCTTACGGGTTCCACAGAATTCAAATAAAAGGCACATCAATCAAACGCGCGCTTCGCCAAAAGGGTCCTCACGGCATTTTCCTTGACATACTGCCGCTTGACGGCGCCGCGCCGACAGATAAGCTGAAAAAAAGACACGCCCAAATTAACGAGCGCATGATTTTTATTATGTATGAAAGCGTTAAGCCGCAGCCTGTTTTAAATAAAAAGAATTTGTCCGTATGGGTGAAGCGCTTGATTCTTAAGAATTTTGTTCCGAAAAAAATTTTACAACTGATATGGTATAATAATGCTGTGAAATATGATGTTGACAAGTCGTCCGAGTGGGTTTGTCTGCCCGGTTATTACGGTTATGACAAGGAATGTTTCGACAAAAGCTGTTGGGGAGAGCCTTTCATGATGATGTATGAGGGCAGGCGTTGCCCCGTGATGAGCGGATGGGAAAATTACCTTAAACTGCATTACGGCGATTATATGCAGCCCCCTCCCCTGCTGTTTCGCAGAACTCATTTTTTTTATGACGTAGATTTCGGGAAATATAAAAATATGAAGATTGAGGAAATTGAAAGAGAGGTATATAATGCATAGGGAAAAAAGCGTTTACGCCGTCGTTCTTGCGGGCGGCAGCGGCACAAGGATGAATTCACCGACGCCAAAGCAGTTTTTAATGCTCGGTGACAAGCCGGTTTTCATTCATTCAATTAATAAGCTGCTTAGCGAAAAGCGCATTAAGCAGATTTGGATAGGGGCAAACGGCGACTGGTTGAGCCTTGCCGAAAGTCAGATTAATGAATATATCGGCAGCAATGAAAGAATATGTCTTTGCGAGGGCGGAGACGACAGGGAAGCGACAATGCTCAACACATTAAACGCTTTGACCTCCGAAAACACAATAGGAGACGACGACGTTGTGCTGATACATGACGCAGTTCGTCCGTTTGTCACAAGCCGAATTATCAGCGATGTGATAAACGAGATGGATTTTTGCGACGCCTGCAATGTCGTTGTGCCTGTAAACGACACGATAGTCAAGTCCGCGGACGGAAAAATAATCGACGGAATGCCGTCAAGGAAAGAGCTTTTTGCGGGTCAAAGCCCGCAGGGATTTAAAATAAAAAGGCTGCTCGGCGCCTTTGACTCAATCAGCGAAAAAGAAAGAAAGCAGCTGACCGAAACGACCAAAGTCTGCTTTCTTAAAGGGATTGATATACACATCGTGAACGGTGAGTTTTTTAATTTTAAAATCACAACTCCGTATGACTTGCAGGTGGCTGAAAGCGTGCTTGCCTTTGTCGGTCAAGACGCCTGATTTCAGACCTTTGCCGACTTTGTGACGGCGCTTAAAAAGGCGCCCGCTTGTCAAGTCTTGTTTGTTATTCGCCGATATTTTTATGTATAAATTCGCGAACCTTCGATTTGTAAGCCTCGGGATCCGTATAAAAGCTGAAAACATGACCGGCGCCCTCGACAATGAGAATGTCTTTCTCAACTGCCTCGCAGGTGTCATGCATTGATTGACCCATTTGTGTCGGCACATAAGTGTCCGCGGAGCCATGAATAAACAATATCGGGTTTTTGCTTTTGTTTATGTTGCCGATAGCGTCCGAATCGCCAAGGTCATATCTCGCGAACAGGCGGCAGAACAAGTTTGCAAGGCTCACGACAGACATGAGCTTGAAGCCGTACATATCCTCCATGCCGCAGGCAATCTCCTCCTTGGCGTTGCTGAAACCGCAGTCCTCCACAACAAGCTTTACCTGAGGGCGGATTTTGTCGGATTGGTTGGCAAGAAGCACTGTCGCGGCGCCCATTGACGCCCCGTGCATAATCACTTCAATATCCGTGCCGAAACGCTCTGTCAGATAATCCACCCAAAGCAAAATATCACGGCTGTCAAGGACGCTGAACCCGATATATTTACCGTCGCTTTTCCCGTGCGCCCTGTGATCCGGCAAAAGCACATTGTACTTCATTTCGTCAAGATAAAAAGGAATTATGTGCGCAAACTCGTCGGCGCCGTTGCATTTATGACCATGCGAAAGCAGGACAAAGCGTTTTGTGTCGGTCCCCGACGGGAAATAAACGGCGCGAAGCACAATGCCGTCGGGCGTGCTTATTTCCGCGCTGTCGTGGCTGCGCTTGAAAAGAAGCTCTTTGTCCTTTTCGCGCTGCTCCGCTCTTTTAATGTGTTCTTCGTTTGTTTCGGCTTTTTTCTTTTTTTTGCGCGGTCTTACAAGCACTTTGACAAAAACCCCGTATCCTATCGAAAGCGCAAAAACCGCGGCAGCTGCGGCAAATACTAAGATAATTTTTAAGGCTAACATAATCGTCCCTCCAATTTGTTTTATTATAGCATATATAAACAATCGTTTCCAATAAAATTTAAAACGCTTAAAAGGAGTGCTTTTTTTATGAAAAACTATGACTTTTCCTGTTTGTCTGTCTGCTTTGACGATGAAGCAGGCAAAAAAGCCGCGGAGCTTTTTGCTGATGAAATCACCGCGCGCACGGGCGAGCGCCCAAAGCTTTTAAAAGAGCCCGCGCCACCGTGCGTCCGCTTTGTCAAGGGCAAGCAAAAAAACAAAGATACATTCACCTTAAAGCTTGACGGGGGAGTCCTTGTCATAACCGGCGAGGGCATACGCTCGTTTATATACGGGTATTCTTACTTTTTGCGAAAGACAGAATACAGCGGGCGGAAAATCACCTTGATACGCGACATTTCGGGCGAATATTCACCTGACAAAAGAATACGCGGTCACCAGCTCGGATACAGAAACAAAAACAACACATACGACGCTTGGAGCATTGAGGATTATCGGCAATATTATCTTGACATTATGATGTTTGGCAGCAACATGGTGGAGCATATCCCCGGTGACGACGGCCCCGAAAAATTTAAGCACATGAAATATGAGCAAAATAAGCTTTGCTTTATGGGCTCCGCGCTTGCAGACGAGTTTGATCTTGACTTTTCCGTATGGTATCCAAACGACGAGGAAAGCCTTGAGGACAGCTTGGCGGAGCGGAGAGAGTTTTTTAAGGGATGCCCGCGGCTTGACACTGTTTTTCCGCCCGGAGGCGACCCGGGAGATTACCCCGGAGACGAATTTGTCGAGCGATGCATTGCCATTTCGAGGGAGCTTAAAAAGATTCATCCAAACGCGCAAATGTGGCCGTCGGCGCAGAAGCCCCACTCACAAATAAGCTGGGGACAGGATTTCATGGAAAAGATGAAAATGCTGCCCGATGAAATTGACGGTATAATCACAGGACCTAACAGAGCTTTTGACATAGACGAGCTGAGGCGCCTGCTGCCGTCAAAATATCCCATAAGGCTTTATCCCGACATAACCCACAATGTGCGCTGCGAATATCCCGTCCATTTTGACCGCGATGATTGGCACTATGCGCTGGCGACGGGCATCGGGCGCGAAACAATTAACCCGCGCCCCGTTGAATTTCGTGAAATACACAGGCTGACGCGCCGCTATGCGGACGGCAGCGTCAGTTATTCGGACGGCTCAAACGACGATGTAAATAAAATGGTGTGGGGGGACATGGACTTTTTCCCCGAAACTCCGCTTTATGAGACGCTTCTTGATTACGCAAGAGCGTTTTTGTGGGAGCTTCCGGCAGCTAAGGCAGCCGACGGGATTCTTGCGCTTGAGCGAAATTGGATTGGCGATCCGTCGGAAAACCCGTCGATTGAGGACACATATCTGCTGTGGAAGGGATTGTCTGACGACTGCCCGAACGCGCTTTCAAACTGGAGGTTTTGCCAGCTTCTTTTTAGAGCGGAATGTGATTTAATCATACGCAGGCGCATGATTTTTGAAAACAATCTGCTTTTCGAGGCAAGACGCATACTTTCTTGCGGCGGCGCGGAGGATGCCGTGGCTGTGCTGGAAACAGAGTTTGACGCTGAATATAAGGAGCTGCGCGCGCATGTTGATATGCTTGCGCAAAGGCTGTTTGAGCTGATAGGGATGCAGCTTGATATGGAGCGTTACGGAGCGTCGGGATGGGAGCGGGGGGCGACGCTTGAATCCATTGATCTTCCGCTGACAGACCGCGCGTGGTATTTAAACAGGCTTAATCATGCCATGTCGCTTGAGGAGCCGGAGCGCGGGAAATTCATAGACGGACTTCTTAACAGAAACAAGGTTGCCTCGGACGAATATTACTTTTCGCTTGCCGAACACGGTTTCGGTGTGCTTGGCGAACCGCAGCAGGGCGATTTTTATATCGATTTTCAAGGCGACAGGGTAAGCGTCAACAACGGCAGCATTCCGATGTCACAGCTAAAGCTTTTTGACCACCATTCATTTCGCTGCAAGCTTGGAGGCTTTACAATCGGCGTTGATTACAAGCTAAGAGTTTCATACAGAAAGGCAAAGTACGATTTTGTAAAAAAACACACCGTTACTGCAAACGGAAAGACAATTTACAGCGGAAAACAATATGGCGGAGAAAAAAACAAGAAATTCGACTCCGACTATCTTGCGCCCGACACAGAGACTGCGACATACCTCCTGCCTGCCGACGTATTTGAAAACGGGTGTGTTGAAATTGTTATAAGCGAGCCGACAGTGGGGATTATGATGAGCGAATTTTGGATAATAAAAGCCTGAACCGACACACCGCATTCGTCAGCTCAAAAGCAAAAATATACAGCACCGTACAATTTTTAATATATACCGTCGAGTATTTCGATGGCATTCGCGATAGCTCCGTCGTTGTTTGAGCGCACTATGTGCGTGGCGGCGGCTATCGCCTCTTTGTCGCTGTTGCACGGCACAAACGCCGCGGCGGCCGCCCTTAACATATCAATGTCGTTATAGCCGTCGCCGGCGGCATATGCGCGGTTATGGGGAACACCTAAAAAGTCGGCAAGCTTCAGCAGCCCGCTGCCCTTGTTGACACCCTTTTTAAGCACTTCGATAAATGTTCCGGAAGTCGGCAGATACGTTGTTTCTGTAAAGTTTTTTGCAAGAAATCGCTGTATCTTGAGCGTGTTGTCTTTGTTGCAGCCAAGCATTGCCTTTTGCCATGGGACGGGCACTTCGTCGGGATTTTCCGTCACGTTAAATGTTATTCCCTGATCCGTGAAATGCCTTTGTGTCTTGTCGGTCAAATTAATCGCGTATGTCGCGCCGAGCGGGTACATCTCTATTGATATATCGGGAAACTCCTCGTGCAGGCGGCGGACGACGTCGCGCCCCTCCTCCCCTATCCCGTCAAGAAAAGCGATTGACGACGAGCAAAAATCATAAGCCAGCGCACCGTTTGCAAAAAGCGCGGGAGCGTTGTAAATTGAGTTGTCATAAAGCCGCAGCCCCTGAAAAGTCCTGCCGGTCGCAAGTGTAAAATAGCCGCCGTTATCCTGAAAATATTTGATTGCGTCAAGGACATCTTTTGTGATTGTGCCGTTATCGTCCTTTAGTGTGCCGTCAAAGTCGCTTGCAAGAAGCACTTTTTCAAATTTTTTCAAACTTATCACCTTCCGATTTGTTGGCAAAATCCTGTATCATAAGAGTTGAACGCGACGATTTGAACACATTTTCAGTGTCAAGCTCGTTCGGAACGCCGTTTATATCGGCAAGGAAATCAATTATTGTGTTTGAGCTTGACGGCTCGGGTTTTATTATTTCCGGCGTGTCGGCTCCCGCCATTTCAAGAAGAATCGTGTCGCTGTTTGCGTCAAATTCAAGCACTCCGTTTTCACCCCAAAAGGTGAAGCGCCAAGGCTTTGTCATGTCAAAGCCGCAGCCCTCCGGCAAGGAATATGACACATCGGCAATAAGCCCTGCGCCGCCGCCAAAGATAGCCATAAACTGCGCGCAGTCCTTAAACTCCTTAACCTCGCGCGCAAATGCGTTCCAGCATCTGGCGGCGATGATGTCCTCAAGCTCAAGACCTGTTATATAGCGTATAAGGTCGATGCCGTGTACGGCTATGTCGTTTATTGTGCCGCCGTGCTTGCCCTTTTCAAAGTACCATTTTGCCCTTGTGCCGTAATTGAGCGAATGCTGACCGCCAAAGCAAATAGCATGAATTTTGCCGAGCCTGCCGCCGGATATTATCTCCTTTGCCGCCGCGGCGGAGCGCAGGTAACGCAAGTCGAGCATACAGCCCACTTTCAGATTTTTTTCGCTCGAAAGCCACTCGATTTCGTCAAGCTCTGCCAATGTCGTGCAAATCGGTTTGTCGGCGACGACGTGCTTTCCGGCTTTTAAAGCCTTGATAACTCGTTCTCCGCGAATTCCGTAATAGTCGCCTATAGCCACGGCGTCTATTCCCGGATATGTAAGCATATCGTCGTACCCAACGCAGTTAAAAGTGACTCCCCTGCTTTCGGCTTCTTTTCTTGCCTCGTCGTTTTCCTCCCACGCCGCCGCTATGTGGATGTCCGGATGATTTTTCGCTTGCATGTAAAGTGTGAAAATGTGACCGTGGCGAAAACCCGCAAATGCTATATTCATGAAATCATCTTCCTTTCTTACAGTTTATTTCTTCTTCTGTAAAGTCGAAAAAATATCTCCCTCTCTTTTTTGTAAACTTTCCGTACTGAATTGCTTTTTGAGGACAGCGGTGTATGCATGCAAGGCACTGAACGCACTTGTCGCCCCAAAAAGGCATACCGTCTACGACTGTTATGTTTTCCGTGGGGCAGCTTCTTTCGCACAGCTTGCAGCCGTCGCAGGAGGGCTCGGTGTAAAAAGGCTTTGAGCTGAGGGCATATTTGTTAAAAAGATAAGACGCGGCATAAGACTTGAGCGCGGCAAACCTGCCTTTATCATAATCAAAACGAGCCTTTTCGGAATTTATGTCGCCGCATATTATGTCAAGCTTTTTTGAGGCGTCACGAACCTTTTCGAGCGCCGTTTGAGCATCGTCAACGTCAAACGCCGGTATATAGTTGTCAGGCATTTTGACGGAATATCCGCCGCAAAGCCTGATTCGCTTTTTGAGTATATTGACAGTAAGCCCCACATTATCGCCGCAGGTGCAGACAGCATAGATGTATGCTCCGCCGTCTATGTCGAGCAGTTTAATGAATTCGGCGACCGGAATCGGAAGGTTCCACGCGTAAACGGGAAACACAATGCCTATTCGGCTGTTCTTGTCAATATGTATTTGTTTTCCCTCTTTTAACGCATCTGTTATTTTAAGCAATTCATCGCCTGTTTTTTCGGCGATAGTTTCGGCAACCCATTTGGAATTGCCCGTGCCTGAAAAATAATAAATCAAACCCGCACCTCCGACTAATCAGTCTTTAAATAAATCTTATCAGCAGACAGCCTGCTTATAATTCCCGATTGGCATATCATGTAAATTGTTCTGCAAAATAATCAGCTATTTTCTCCTCTGCGCCGAAATTAATATACTTTCTTTGCGCCTCCGCCATGTTTTCACGGAGCCTTGTGGAAGTGCAGAGCCTGTTAGCGTATGACACACAATCCTCATAAGTCCTGCCCGCGAAAGCCATGCCCCTGTCAAAGAAAAAACGCGCGTTCATTTTTGACACCTTTTTTGTGCCGTTTAAAAGCACAATCGGCTTTTGCAGCAGTGCGGCGGCAGTGGCGGCAACGGGGTCAGGTGTCGTTATAACAACGTCACAGGCATCAAAGTATATGCCGAATGGGTCGTCTGAATACTCACAAAAAATGTCATGTATTGAGGAAAATTTGTGCGACAGCCTTTTTTTTAAATTATCATTCTTAAACAGCGCGATATGCTGAAATTCTTTTTTGCCAAGCGCCTCGGACGACTTTATTATGACTGATGTTTGCTTTGCGGATATTCCGTCGCAAATGTAAAGTATCGTGTTTTTTTTCGTATCTATGCCAAGCTTCAAGAGCGCTTCCTCTTTTGTGAGAGCTGTCTTGCGCGCAATGCCTGTGGGAACGCCGAGCGGAAGAATGCGTGTGTCGCGCACGCCTTTTGCGGCGAACTCCAATATCAGCTCGCTGTGCGGAATAATATATTTATCGCAGCCGCCGGCCGCTGTTTGCCGCGAGCAGCAATAATCGGTGCATAAAAAAATTGTCTCAAAGGAGCAGCTCCCCTTGCGTTTGATTTTAGAAAGCTTTGCGGCGGCGGACGTGTCAAACACAATAACGGCGTCAAAATCGCCGCGGCGTATTTTTTCGGCGCGGTCGTCAAAGTCCTTTTCTTTTTTGATAACACAGTCAATATCCCTTGAAGTTAGCGCGTCTGACAAAGCCGCCGCTTGACGCATATATTCTGATTCGCCATTTAAGAGCAAAAGAATTTTCATTAAAAGCAGCCCTTTTAACAGTTATATGCTTATCTTTGACCGAGACTGCGTTTTGTATGCAACAGGTCCTAAAAAAGAAAAACACGGACAAACATATCGTCTGCCCGTGAAAATGAAATTCGACTTTATCTGAGGAACAAAAGCATCAATGTTGTGGCAAGGGCCAAGACAAAAAAGATGACAGCAAGGACAGCCGTGCCCTTAACGAGCTTGTTTTCAAGCGTGCGCCCCTTGTTCTTTCCGAAAAAGGTTTCCGCACCTCCGGCTATGGCGCCGGACAGA
This sequence comes from Clostridiales bacterium, assembly GCA_012523185.1. Classification (GTDB taxonomy): domain Bacteria; phylum Bacillota; class Clostridia; order Oscillospirales; family Acutalibacteraceae; genus UBA1425. The sequence continues at coordinate 7,878 of JAAYIY010000042.1, read as the reverse complement.
CCTTGCTGGTGACCCTCCTGCAAAAGAACAAAAACAATAATAAGAATTGCCGTTAAAAAGATAGCGGCTCCGAGAATAATTTCAAGAACACTCATTTCAAGACGACCTCCGAATTTATTGTACCATAAGATATTATCACATATTGTTTAAAAATGCAAGACAATTTTTAACACTCTTAAATTTCTAAATTAATATTTGTATTTTTCTGAACTATCATGAATTCTCTCGTCCACTATCGCCTGAATTGTTTGTAAAAAATCCTGCAATCTTCAGGTAAAAAGTAACATGAATTAAAGAATTGACGGCGGATAAAATACTTAACGCGAGGGCAGCCTCACAATCCGTTTGCGTTTGCAGGCTGTTTTCGGACCGTTTGGCAGAAAGATACTGTCAAACGGTTTTTCTATTCAAGCGAAATCTGTTCTCCCTTGTCCTCCGCGCTCGGAAACGCGCCGGCTGCCGGGAGAGACTTTGTCTTATATCTGTAAGGTTTGGCAAATTCGCCGGGCTTGTAAGGGCGGACGCCTGAAATCCGATGCCCTTTTCTTTGTGTCATGACAGCGACTCCGGCGGTGCTTTTTGTTGACTTCGGCGAAACAGAGCCTGTGTTGAAAAGCAAAAGCCTGCCCGAGGACGAGCTTATTACAAGCTCGCAATCCTCCTCGATATGAATCATGGCGGCTATGGGGGATTTGTCGGAATATGCCTTTACAAGCTTTTTTCTGTTAGTTTTTGTGATGAAAGACGACATATCAACCTTTGCCACCTTGCCGTTTTCAAAGAAAAAGAGCATATAGCCGGAATAATCTTCCGTGACGGCCATGAAAACAGCCGTTTCATCCTGCTCCATCTCAAGCGTCGATGCGACAAAATCACCGAGCAAGCTTGCCTTTGTATCCTCAAAATCAGAAGCTCTCGACTTGTAAACCTGGAATTGGTTTGTGAAAAAAAGCAGCTCCTTGTTATTGCTTGATTCTGTTTCAAGAAGTATGGCGTCGCCTTCTTTGAGCTTGTGCTCGCCGCTCATGCGAAGCGACTGCGGAGTGATTTTTTTAAAATATCCTTGCTCTGTGAAGAACAGGACGACGGGATAGTCCGGAATATCCGGCTCGCCGGGCTCGTCCGGCTCGTCCGTGACATAAACAATTTCACTGCGGCGCGGCTTGTTGTACTTTTTACTGACTGCCTCAAGCTCGCCGATTATAATCTTTTTTATCCTGGAGCGTGAGTTGAGAATGTCCTCCATGTCGCCGACTTCTTTTTTCAGCTTTTCAATTTCTTGTGTTCTTTTGATGATGTATTCACGGTTAAGATGGCGCAGTTTGATTTCTGCGACATATTCCGCCTGAGTTTCGTCTATTAAAAACCCTATCATAAGATTTGGAATGACTTCGCTTTCCTCGACAGTTTCCCTCACAATCTTTACAGCCTTGTCAATATCAAGCAAAATTTTAGCAAGCCCTTTAAGCAGGTGCAGCCTTTCCTTTGCCTTCATAAGGTTGAAAAATACACGTCTCCTGACGCACTCTGTCCTGAAGGCGATCCATTCCTTTAAAAGTGGGGCAACGCCGAGAAGCTGCGGGTTTCCTCCGATCAGAACGTTGAAATTACATGAAAAGACGTCCTCAAGCGTGGTGTTCTTAAACAGCTTCTGCATAAGCTTGTCGGGCTCTGTTCCGCGCTTCAAGTCTATTGTGATTTTCAGTCCGCCCTTGTCAGTTTCGTCACGAATGTCGTTTATTTCGCGAATTGAACCTGACTTGACAAGCCTGATTACTTTGTCGATTATGGCCTCGACAGTCGTCGTCGGCGGTATTTCCGTGATATCTATGCAGTTGTTAGGCTTGTCGAAAATGTATTTCGAGCGGACGCGCACGCCTCCCCTGCCGGTCTTATAAATCTTCTCCAAAGCTTCGCGGTCGTAAAGAATCTGCCCGCCGCCGGAAAAGTCGGGAGCCTTTAGGGTGTCGGAAACACGGTGCTTTTCATCTTTTATAAGCGCGATTGTCGTGTCGCAAACCTCGGTTAAGTTAAAAGAACATATAGAGTTTGCCATGCCGACGGCAATGCCGATATTCGCGTTTACAAGCACAGAGGGGAATGTGACGGGCAGCAACGTCGGCTCTGTCATTGTGTTGTCATAGTTTGGAGCAAAATCCACAGTGTCTTTGTCGATATCATTAAAAAGCTCGCTGCAAATGGGGTCAAGCTTTGCCTCTGTGTAGCGCGACGCCGCCCACTGCATATCTCTTGAATACGACTTGCCGAAATTGCCCTTTGAATCGACATATGGATGCAAAAGTGCCTCGTATCCCCTTGAAAGCCTGACCATTGTCTCATATATCGCGGCGTCCCCGTGCGGGTTAAGCTGCATTGTGCGCCCGACAATGTTTGCCGACTTTGAACGGGAGCCTGTCAAAAGACCCATTTTATACATGGTGTATAGGATTTTGCGGTGAGAGGGCTTAAATCCGTCTATTTCCGGAATCGCTCTCGACATTATAACGCTCATCGCGTATGGCATATAGTTTATTTCAAGCGCGTCCGTTATCCTTTGGCTGACAACTTCCCCCGCAAGCGGAATGTGTGTGTATTCGTTAAGCTTGTCTTTTTCGGGCGCGTTATTTTTTTGTTTTTTCTTTGACATTATCTAAAACCGTTCCTTGATTAAACTTCTCTACGATACGTCCGCAAGGTCGATGTAAAGGTGACCGTGCGACGCGATGTGTTGCTTTCTTGCGGAAAGGTTGTCGCCCAAAAGCATATTGAACATTTTTGAGGTCATCTTTGCCTCGTCCGGCTCCACCTTTATAAGCCTGCGCGTCTGCGGATTCATTGTCGTGAGCCACATCATATCCGCCTCGTTTTCGCCAAGCCCCTTTGAGCGCTGAATGGTGTATTTTGCATCGCCTATCTCGGTGATTGCATCCGATTTTTCTTTTTCGTTATAAGCAAACCAAGTGTGACCCTTTGACGAGATCTCATAAAGAGGTGATTCGGCAATAAAAACATAGCCTGAATCAATCAGCGTCGGCATGAGCCTGTAAATCATTGTGAGAATCAGCGTCCTTATCTGAAAGCCGTCGACATCCGCGTCCGTGCATATAATAATCTTGTTCCAGCGCAGCTGCTCAAGGTTGAAGGAACTCATGTTTTTGCTTGATTTTGTTTTTACCTCAACACCGCAGCCCAGCACCTTAATCAGATCAGTTATGATTTCACTTTTAAAGATTTTGTCATAATCTGATTTAAGACAGTTAAGTATTTTACCCCTGACAGGTATAATCGCTTGAAACTCCGAATTCCTTGCTTGCTTGCAGGCGCCGAGCGCGGAGTCACCCTCGACTATAAATATTTCCCTGACATTTACGTCACGGCTTCGGCAATCGACAAACTTCTGAACCCTGTTTACCATGTCGTTGGAGCTTTGAAGTGTCTTTTTAAGATTCAGCCTTGTGGTTTCCGCTTTAACGCGGCTGCGCATATTAATCAGCGCCTGTTCGCAAATCTTATCCGCGTCAATCCTGTTTTCAAGAAAATAAACTTCAAGCTGGTGTTTTAAAAAGTCGGTAATCGCCTCTTGTATAAACTTGTTTGTTATCGCTCTCTTTGTCTGATTTTCATACGATGTCTGCGTTGAAAACGAGGAAATGACAAGCACAAGGCAATCTTCAACGTCTTGAAAGCTGATTTTGGAGTCGCTTTTTATATATTTATTGTTGTTTTTAAGGTAGGCGTCAATCTGTGAGACAAAAGCGCTTCGCACCGCTTTGTCAGGGGCGCCGCCGTATTCAAGCCAGCTCGAATTGTGGTAATATTCTTTCAGCTGCACCTGATTTGAAAAACAGACAGCCGCATTAATCTTCACTTTATAATCCTTTTGGTCACTGCGGTCGCGCCCGACGCGCTCTGTCTGCCAAAACTGGACGGGAGTGAGATGTTTTCCGTCGGAAACCTCTTCGACATAGTCAACAATCCCGTTGCTGTAAATGTATTCGTATGTTTCAAACTTTGACGACGATATCTGGTCTTTAAGTATAAACAGGACACCGGCGTTTACAATCGATTGCCGCCTCATCATGTCTTGAAAATATTCGAGCGGTATGTCAATATCTGTGAAAACCTTAAGATCGGGTCGCCATTTAATCCTTGTGCCTGTGTCGCGCTTTGAGTATTCTTCTTTAATCATCTCTCCGACAGGTTTACCGTGCTTGAAGTTCAAAAGATATCTGTACCCGCCCGTGCGAACCTCCGCCTCCATATATTCTGACGAATATTGAGTGGCGCAAAGACCGAGACCGTTAAGCCCCAGCGAATATTCATAGCTGCCGCCGTCGTTGGTGTCGTATTTGCCGCCTGCGTAAAGCTCGCAGAAAACAAGCTCCCAGTTAAATTTCTTTTCCTTCACATTATAATCGACAGGTATGCCCCTGCCGAAGTCCTGAACCTCTATCGACTTGTCCGAATAGCGCGTTACAATCACCTTGCCGCCAAAACCCTCGCGCGCCTCGTCAATCGAGTTTGAAATTATCTCAAAAACAGAATGCTGACATCCCTCAATTCCGTCGGAGCCGAAAATCACGGCAGGGCGCTTACGCACCCTGTCGGCACCTTTGAGCTGCCTTATGCTTTCGTTCCCGTAGCTGATCCTTTTTGCCATTGTAATGAATAACCCCTTATATTAATTATCCTGTTTTAATATCAATGTTTCCGAAAACAGCGCAATATTTTATATGTAAGCACGGGACTTCGGGTCCGAGCGTTGAAACAACAAAATTGTCACAACTGCCGAGAACCTCCGTGCCGTTTACATCGATGCGGATGTTGTTCGGAACAAATATGTCAACGTTTCCGAAAACAGACGTTGCGTTGACAATTACGTCGCCTGAAATTGCGACTTCGGATAAATCTACCGCCACACCTCCAAGCACAGACACAATTGACCCGCCTTTGAAGTCTTTTGAGCAGTTTTTGTATTTGTTGCTGCTTAAAATGCCTGTGTATTTCGGATAAAAGGTATAATCACATGAGTCTGAAAAATTGCCTCCGGCATATCCGCTCCCATAGTCTGTGCCGCCGACTCCTGCGCCGCCAATGTTTGCACCGTCAACGTTTGCGCCGTCAACATTTTCGCCGCCGTTTTCGTTGTTTCCTCCGCCGTTGTTTGCGTTTTCGGTATTTGCGCTTTCGGAGCCTGCGCCGCCGTTATTTCCACCGCCGTAAAACTGCCCGGCAGCTGTTGCGTAATCACCGCTTTGGCGGGCGCCGGTGTTTGCATAATCGTAAAATTGCCAGTTCGGAATGTTATTATAATTGTCATATCGGCGCGGCTTTTTCTTTCTAAGGTCGCCGACAAGAAGGTAAATTCCAAAGAGAATAAAGCATACGGCGACATTCGCGATTATAAATTGCTGCAAACCCCATTCTCCCCAGTGCTGCTGGCATATGAGGGCATTTACTCCCAGCGCAAGAAGGGCTGTTTTCCACAATGTGAATCCGTTTGTGATCATGCTTGCCACTGACGGAACAATTATGAAAAGAGTCCAATACGGATAGATGTTTTTAAACTCAAAGAGATCAAACGCGCTTAACAGCATAAGCAGCCCGAGCAGCACCGCGACAGCTCCGAATATTATCTTTGTCATGTTGACTCTCACAATATCAAATCCTTTCAATCTGTTTGTTTGATATCATCCTCATGTGTTTCGGCTTGATCGACATTTTGTTCGCCGGACATAAGCCCCTTGAATGTTTCACCGTCAATCTTTTCGTTTTTGAGCAGCTCATCGGCAATCATGTGAAGCTTGTCGATATGCTCGCTCAAAATCTTGTTTGTGCGCTCATAGGCGCCTGTTATGATGCTGTTGACCTCGTTGTCTATTTCGGAAGCGATGCTTTCGGAATATGAGCGGGTGTGGCTGAAATCCCTGCCAAGGAACACCTCGTCATTTTCAGAGCCGTAGGATATGGGGCCGAGCTTTTCGCTCATCCCGTATTTTGTGACCATTTTGCGCGCTATATTTGACGCTTTTTCGATGTCACTCGACGCGCCCGTGGAAATGTCGCCCAGCACAATCGCCTCGGCGACGCGCCCGCCCATTAGGACGACAATTGTGTCAAGCATATCATTTTTTGAAGTGTAGCTTTTGTCCTCTTTCGGCATGGACATTGTGTAGCCGCCCGCCATCCCACGAGGAATGATTGATATCTGGTGGACAGGGTCCTGCCCCTCAAGGTAATAGGTTGCGACGGCGTGACCCGCCTCGTGATAAGCCGTGAGCTTTTTTTCTTTGTCGCTTATTTTGTGCGACCTTTTTTCCGTACCGACGACGACCTTTATGGTTGATTCCTCGATTTCGGACATCGTAATGGCTTTTTTGTTTCTGCGTGCCGCAAGCAGCGCCGCTTCATTGAGGAGGTTTTCAAGATCCGCGCCTGTAAAGCCGACAGTGGAGCGGGAAATAACTGAAAGGTCAACGTCGGGCGCAAGCGGCTTGCCTCTTGCGTGAACCTTGAGAATGTCTTCTCTGCCTCTTATATCGGGATATCGGACAGCCACCTGCCTGTCAAAACGACCGGGGCGGAGCAAAGCCGGGTCAAGTATGTCGGGGCGGTTAGTCGCCGCTATTATTATTACTCCCTCGTTTGCGCCAAAACCGTCCATCTCGACAAGAAGCTGGTTTAAGGTCTGCTCACGCTCGTCGTGGCCGCCGCCCATGCCTGCGCCCCTATGGCGCCCTACGGCGTCGATTTCGTCAATAAAAATTATAGACGGTGAGTTTTTCTTTGCCCTGTCGAAAAGATCCCGAACCCGTGAAGCTCCCACGCCGACATACATTTCCACAAAATCCGAGCCGGAAATGGAAAAGAACGGCACGTCCGCCTCGCCCGCAACAGCGCGCGCAAGAAGTGTTTTGCCTGTGCCGGGCGGTCCCACCAGCAGCACGCCTTTTGGTATGCGCGCGCCGAGAGTGTTAAACTTTGAGGGATCCTTCAAAAACTCGACAATCTCGCTAAGCTCCTCTTTTTCTTCGTCCGCTCCCGCGACATCGGCAAACGTCGTTTTTCTTTTTTCGTCTTTTGCTTGTTTAATCTTTGCTTTGCCAAAGCTCAGTGTCCTGTTGCTTTCGCCCGCCATTGTGTTGTTCATTCGCTTGAGCATGAACAGCAGGAAACCGCCCATCACAACAATAAGCAGCGCTGTCGGCAGGATGTTCATCAGCATTGTGCTTGCGGCACCCGTGACATATTTGTCCTCCACGGGATTTTCCGGGTTGTTCCTGTTATAATCGCGGACATTCTGCTCAACATCATTAAGGAACATCGTAACACTCGGCACAATGAATGATTCGCTGACCTTTTTTTCCTTGCCCTTATCGTCAGTGAACACGCGTGTATATTCAAGCCTTCCGCTGTTGAGGTTTAAGGTGTATTCTAAAATGGAGTTCGTATCAAAATATTGTACGATTTGATAATACTCCTGCTTTTCCTGTGTTTGCTTGCCTGCATATAAGGACACTCCTAACAGGAAAAGTATCGGTATAAGAGCGTAAGGCAGCTTTAAGAGTATTTTTTTAAGGTTATTAGGATTTTTATTGTTTTTGGAATTCAAAGGGAAATTCACTCCTTATGTTAACGGCTGTCGTAAATTAAGGCAACACCGCACAATTATTGTTGTGCGATTGCGCCGTCAGATTTTTTCGTCAGGTTGTCTAAAAAGCGCAGGCAATACTTTGTGTATTGCCGAGCATTTTTGGGCGATATGACGGAAAAGATGCAAGCAAGCGTGCAACAAAGGCTTCAGCCGCTCATTGCGCGGTGTTGCCTTATATGTTTCCACACGGGGGCTGAATCATTCGGAAAGCTTTTCATAAACCT
>JAAYIY010000041.1 GCA_012523185.1 Clostridiales bacterium | reverse complement strand
CTTAAGGCGCTCGACTATATTATCAGATTTATATCCGTTTGTCAATCGCTTTTTATCATCTTTTTGACTGATTCTACAACTATTCCGCGCGTTTCTACATGCTCCACTCCCACCGCACGCCACGCCCACGCCCGACGCGCCCGCCATCCGCCGCCCGCCAATTCTGCAATTCTCCGATTCTACCACACTGCGCTTCCGTCTTTAGCCGATTCTTCCACCCACCGCACGACGATTGAATCTTTCCCCGCGCTTGCCGCGCCTGAGCCTATATTGAAAATAAGGGCCGCGAGCTTTTAACGCGCGAACCCTTATTTATGCCCTTAGCTTACATTAAATGCGCACCTTGAAAACCTCATTCGCGCCCTTTGTATACATTATTATATATTATTGTCCCGCGCCGTGCTGCAATTCACATCACACAAAATCGATATCGGCATAAATTGCATAGTGATCGGAGGGCTGTTTGCCTTTTATATCGGCTGTGGCGATGTTGTATTCGCTTACGCTGACACTGTCCTTTTTCACAAAGATATAATCAATCGGGCTGTCGCCTTTTGTGCCCTCTATGTCAAACCCCGTGAATGTGTTGCCTGAAACAGTCTTTTTTGCTATGTATTTGACGTCGCCCATTGCGCCGCCCGTCATAATTTTGTATGGCTCGGAATCTTCGTGCGTGTTGAAGTCGCCTGTGCATATAACAGGCATGTCAAATTCCTCTATTTTGCTTAGAAGAAGCTTCACGCCCTCAAGACGCGCCGTCTCTTTCTTGTGGTCAAGGTGAGTGTTCATCTTGACAAACTCTTTGCCTGTCTGCTTATGTTTTAAAACACACCATGAGCATATGCGCATACATGACGCTCCCCAGCCTTTTGAGGGTATGTCCGGCGTTTCCGAAAGCCAGAAGGTGCCGCTTTTGATTGGCTCGAACATATCCTTTCTGTAGAAAACAGGTGAGAACTCACCGTCTTTTTTTCCGTCCTCCCGACCGACCCCGACATAATCATAGCCGCGCAGTCCCTTTGTTAATGTTTTCATCCATTGTATGTGAGCTTCCTGAACGCCTAAAACATCGGGGTTTATCTCCTTGATCCGCTCTACGACAAGAGCGCGCCTTTTGCGGTAGTTTTTTATACCGCTGCCGCCGCAAAGGACATTAAATGACATTACTCTCATTTTGTCCGCCTTTCAACATTTATGGGGCTGCCCCGAAGGACAACCCCGGTTTTATTTTTTACAACAATCAAATTGTTGAATCAGTATGTGAAGTTAAGCGTCTGCCTCCACAGTCCGTCAACTACCGCTTCAATCAGATTGACTGATTTGTAAGCAAGATTGCCCTCGACAATGACAGGCATATTGACGTCAAAATAAGTCACATATCCATCTTTGTTGACCTCTGCTGTCAGTGTCGCTCCGGTGTATTTGACAGTCGCGTTTTTGAGTGTGAAAGGCTCAAGATCCTTTGCCGTCAGCGCGAGAGTGTCCATACAGGCCGCGTGATGAGGAGGCTTGTAGTTTACGTCATCGCCTGTCTCGGACTTGAGTGTCAGGGTTATCTTCCATCCCTTTGCTGTTTCTTCACACTTGGCGTTTGTGACGCCGGAGGCTGAAAGCTTGCTCATTTTCGCGTCGCCGTCGACAGGTATGAAGCCCTTTATAGAGCTGCCGTCGGAAGCTTTGCCGTTTGTGAATGTCTTTGATTTTGTCCTGGGATAATCATTCGGGAGCATATTCTCGGCAGTGCCGCGCAAAAATCCTATGGAGATCTTTTCAAGCGTCGAGGTGGTGCCGTCCTTTTTATCGATTGTTACCTTGCCGCTGTAAGCCTTTGTGGCGTTCGCCCTATCGGCGTAAAAGGTCACTATCTCGGCAATCGTGCCGCCTACAGGAGCTTTGATCTCGGAAGCGTCCTCCGTTGTCTCCTCAGGCGATGGCTGCGTGTCGGTTTCCTCCGGCTCTGTGCCGTCCTCCGTTATTGATTCTTCTTCTGTCGCCGCTTCTGTCTCTGCCTGTGAAGACTCGGTCTCCTCGGGACTTGTGAGTGTCTCTTCCTTTCCGCCGCCTGCGCAGGAGGAGCAAAGGAACGTCAGAATAATCGCTATGAAAAAAGCCGCGAATCTTGTTGTCTTTTTCATCAATTTTCTCCTTTCAATCAAATATTGCCTTTATCTGATTCAATTACGATTGAATCAAGTACTATACAAATTTATAATACAACGGCGTCTGTGTCAAGTGCTTTTGTGAAATTTTTATATTCAAACATTGCTAAATTAAAATAAACAGTCAAATTTGTGTTAATTTTTCATGAAAGTTTAAAATATTTCAATTTATAAGTGGCATTTGAAACAATGTTATGGTATAATTTATTTCTCTTTAAGGCGGTGACGTGAAGATTGATGAGACGCTCCGCCTGATTTTCGCTTTGTCTTGGAAATAAACAATATTTCTGAAAGGGTGTCTGCCATATATGACAAAAAAATCGAGGAAAAACAAACTTAAAAAGCTCATATATCTGATGTCTGTGTCAGCCGTGCTTGCCGCCGCCGCAATGGCAGCTTTTATACTCACTCAGCCGCGGTTCCGGTCTTCTTCCGAAGACAAAAGCGATGTGACGGACAGCTCCGGCGCGCCAAACATTGTCGCGTATGACAGGTTTGTCGTTTCCGAAGGCATTACGCAGCATCCTGTTTTGCCCACCGATATCGAAAACGTCTTTTTAAAGCTCAGCCCCGACGGCGTTTTCAGCTTTTATCAATATACCGACGAAAACGCCATGTCTTTATATGGCGGCGCAAAAACCATTAAGACGACAGTGTCATGCAGCCACCAAAACATACCCGTGACAATATATTATATCGAAGAAAACGGCAAAATATCCGGTTTCGGGCTTTTTACAACAAATATAAGCGATGCCGACGTCCGACTTTACGAATATGCCTTTTTTAAGATAATCAATATGCCTGACGGATACGGAGACGATAAAGTCATGCTTCTTGTCGATTTTGACAAAGAAGATTTTACGAAAGCGGAAAAAACCTACTCGGAAATTTTCGGTCTTGACCTCGGCAGCGGCAAGACCACAAGGCTGACGGGCGACAACGGCAGAACCGTGGACAAAAAGGGGCGCCTTCGCACTGACTGGGTCATTATGACAGACGGCCTCCTGCAAACCTGCGGCGGCAAAAGGCTTTATCTTTCGGGGCGCAACTACGGACTTGAAACGACTGATACAAAATGCGACTTGCTGCTCATAAACAATGTTTCGCAAAAGCCGTCGGTTGTTGTCGGCGGACTGTACGGTTTATACCTTAAAGTCACGGACGACGGGCTTGTTTATTTAAGGCAGTCAAAGGGCGGCTTCAGCTCCATTCTTAACAAAGACGGGGCGGAAACAGTCGTCGCAAGCCTTTCCGGCGAAAAAGACAACTATCTTTTAAACGGCGACTGGGTTTTAAACAAGACGACGCTTGAGCTTGTGAATCTTGTGACAGGCGGCAAGGCGGCGGTCGGCGGCGTTGTCAACCCGACTTCTTTTTCTGTTAATCCCGACGGAACAAAGGCCGTGGTTTTCAAAGCCGGGCGTTCAAACCAAACCGCGGCGCTTTGCAGTCTTGAGACAGGCGCGTTCACTGTCTCCGAAGGCGGCAACATCATTTCCCCCGGACTTGAAAATGTCGTCTGGGTCAGCGAAGGACAATTCATCACGACTTTTGCCGCTGACGGCGGCGAATATTGCTATCGACTTTGCTCCTTTTAGCGTTAGCGCAAAAGCGGCAAAACCAACAAATGAATCGGGGTGTCAAAGCTTCCGTTTCCCGCCGCTTAAATATTTTCTTTGCGAAAGTCGAGTGTGATTTCATCAATCGACATCGCAAGCTGCGTATGTTTAACTTTTGCGGCGTCAAACATGCGCTTGGAGGCTTTTACCGAGACTGTGTCGGCATATTTGTCCGAAAGATATATGACCTCTTTTATGCCGCACTGTATGATTGCCTTTGCGCACTCGTTGCACGGAAAGAGGGCGACATAAATCTTGCACCCCTCAAGGCTGCCGCCGCCGTTGTTAAGAATGGCGTTCAGCTCGGCATGGCAGACATAAGGGTATTTCGTATCAAACGTATCCCCCTCGCGCTCCCACGGAAACTCGTCGTCGCTGCAGCCGCGCGGCAGACCGTTATACCCGACGGACATGATTTTGTTTGAGCTGTTGACGATGCAGGCGCCGACGCGTGTGTTTGGGTCTTTGCTGCGGTTTGCGGACAAAAGCGATATGCCCATAAAATATTCATCCCAGGTGATGTAGTCGTTGCGTTTTGCCATGATTTTATTCTCCTTGCTTGCAAATACTTTAAATCATACTTGATATTATCACAAAATCCGCGTCCGCTCAAGCATATCTTGTTTTCTTTGTCAATTTAAATATGAATCTAAAGGGGTTCCGAAAAATGGGTCTTATTAAAAAAATCTTCGGAGACTATTCGTCTAAGGAAGTCAAGCGCATAAATCCGATAAAGGAAAAGGTGCTGGCGCTTGAGGATGAATATTCAAAGCTCAGCGACACGCAGCTCCAGTCAAAAACTCCCGAGTTCCGTCAGCGCCTCGCAAACGGCGAAACGCTCGACGATATACTTCCCGAGGCTTTTGCCGCCTGCCGCGAGGCGTCTCTGCGAGTTCTGAACATGAAGCATTTCCCCGTCCAGATAGTCGGCGGCGTTGTGCTTCATCAAGGCAGAATAGCCGAAATGAAAACAGGCGAGGGCAAAACGCTTGTCGCGACACTCCCGGCATACCTTAACGCGCTGACAGGCGAAGGCGTCCATATCGTCACCGTAAACGATTATCTTGCGCGCCGCGACTCCGAGTGGATGGGCAAGGTTTATCGCTTTATGGGACTTACAGTCGGCTTAATCGTCCACGACCTTGACAGCCGCCAAAGAAAGGAAGCATATGAGTCCGACATAACATACGGAACAAACAACGAGATGGGCTTTGATTACCTTCGTGACAATATGGTGCCTTACAAGGAGCAAAAGGTGCAGCGCGGTCATGCCTTCGCCATTGTCGACGAGGTTGACTCGATTTTGATTGACGAGGCAAGAACGCCGCTTATTATTTCCGGAAAGGGCGACCAGTCCACAGAGCTTTACAGGCTTGCCGACAATTTCGCCCACACGCTTAAAATGACGAAGGTTAAAGAAATTGATTCAAAGGAAACGGCCGACGACCTGACAGACGGCGATTATATAGTTGATGAAAAAGCGCGGACAGCGACGCTGACAAAGAGCGGAGTCGAAAAAGCCGAAAAATTTTTCGGCCTTGAAAACCTCATGGACGCCGACAACATGACTGTGCAGCACCACATCAATCAGGCGATAAAAGCCGTCGGGGTCATGAAACGCGACGTCGACTATGTCGTCAAGGACGGCGAGGTGCTTATTGTTGACGAATTTACGGGCAGAATTATGCTCGGCAGGCGCTACAACGAGGGACTGCACCAGGCAATAGAGGCAAAAGAGGGCGTAAAAGTCGAGCATGAGAGCAAGACGCTGGCGACTATCACGTTTCAAAACTACTTCCGGCTTTACAAAAAGCTTTCCGGCATGACAGGCACGGCAATGACAGAAAGCAGGGAATTCCAAGAGATTTATAAGCTTGACGTAATAGAGATACCGACAAACAAGCCGATGATAAGGAATGATAATTCCGACGTCGTTTATAAAACAGAGAAAGCAAAGTTTGACGCTGTCATAGATCAGGTTATACTTTGCCACGAAAAGGGTCAGCCGGTGCTTGTGGGCACAATTTCCATTGAAAAGTCTGAGTATTTAAGCAAAATGCTCCGCGTCAGGGGTGTTAAGCACGAGGTTCTCAACGCCAAATTCCACGACAAGGAAGCCGCTATAGTAGCTCAGGCGGGCAAAGAGGGCGCCGTCACGATAGCCACCAACATGGCGGGCAGAGGCACTGACATCATGCTCGGCGGCAACCCCGAATATCTTGCCAAATCGGAGATGCGCAAAAAAGGCTATTCCGACGAGCTGATAGTCGAAGCTACGGGCTTCGCCGACACCGCCGACGAGGAGATCATCAACGCAAGAGCGGAGTTCACGGCGCTTGAGAAAAAATATAAGGACAACATCAAGGACGAGGCGGAAAAGGTGCGCGCCGCGGGCGGGCTTTTCATAATGGGCACAGAGCGCCACGACTCACGCCGCATAGACAATCAGCTACGCGGGCGATCCGGGCGTCAAGGTGATCCGGGTGAGTCACGCTTTTATCTTTCGCTTGAGGACGATCTTATGCGGATTTTCGGCGGAGACAAGCTCACAAATGTTATGAACTTACTCAAAACTCCGGAAGATATGCCGATTGAGGCAAAGATGGTCTCATCGTCCATTGAGAGGGCGCAAAAGAACGTCGAGGGACGCAACTTTGCCACGCGTAAAAACGTCCTCCAGTTTGACGATGTTATGAACAGGCAGAGAGAGCTTATTTATGAGCAGAGGAACAAGGTTCTTGACGGCGAGGTTTTAAAGCCCGTCATTCTTAAAATGCTTGATGATTGCATAGATGACGCCGTCGACTTTTACTGCTCCGATTCAGTTTTAAAAAATGACTGGAATCTTGAGGGTCTGCGCGAGAAATTCCTCGGATGGCTCACGTCACACGACGATTTTAAGGGTGAGGACAACAACCGCGACGATATTCGGGAGCTGCTTCGTGACAGAGGACAACAGCTTTACGAGCAGCGTGAGAGCGAGTTCGGCAGCGAGCTTATGCGCAGCCTTGAAAACATGATTCTGCTGCGCAGCGTCGACAGCAAATGGATGGATCATATCGACGCCATGGACGAGCTGAAGCGCGGCATCAACCTGCGCGCTTACGGTCAGCAGGACCCCGTCGTCGCCTACAGGCAGGAAAGCTTTGATATGTTCGACGAAATGACGACTTCCATACGCGAGGACACAGTGCGACTGATGCTCACGGTCCGCGTGAAAAGCCAGGAGGAAACAAAACGCGAGCAAGCCGCGAAAATAACGATGACGGCAAGCGGCGGCTCCTCTGACGGCAGCGAAAAGGGCAGGACGGTGCGAAAAGGCGGCAAGACGGGTCCCAATGATGTTTGTCCTTGCGGCAGCGGCAAGAAGTATAAAAACTGCTGCGGAAATGTGAGAAATAATTGATATGATTAAGAATATTATTTTTGATATGGGCGGCGTCATAATAAGCTTCACGCCGAAAGAGACCTTAAAGCGTTATTTCCCCGACGACGGCGACAGCGATATGATATATGACGTGCTGTTTAATCAAAACCTTTGGGGCGAGATGGACAGGGGGACAAAGACAGCCGCGGAGGTTGCGCGCGAGGCTTGCCGCCTCCTGCCGGAACGGCTGCGCGAGCGGCTTACGCGGCTTATCCTTAATTGGTGGGACGAAATGCCGCCAATCCCCGAGATGTGTGATTTTATAGCGGGGCTTAAAGCAAAAGGGTTCGGCATATACTTATTATCGAACACGCCGTGCGAAATTTATGAAAGAATGGACGATATTCCGGCTTTCAAATATTTTGACGGCATCATAGCGTCGTGCGACTGGAAACGTGTAAAGCCCGACCCCGAAATATACCGCATCCTTTTCCGCAAGTTTTCACTTTTGCCTGAAGAATGTTTTTTCATCGACGATATGCAGACAAACATTGACGGCGCGGCAAGCGTCGGGATGAAGGGACATTGTTATTCGCACGGCAGCTTGGAGCTGCTCCGCCGCGCAATGCATGACGAGGGGATTATTTAAACTTATGTCGTGTTTTTCACGGATTCTTCACGAATCCGCCGAGTACAAATCAATACTCTCCGCCATCAAAAAAAACCGTCTGCCCATGGGCGTGACGGGGCTTTCTCATATCCACAAGGCTCATTTTGCCGCCGCGCTGTGCGAGGACACGGCGCGCTGCGGTTTGATTATCACGCCCGACGAGTCACAGGCGTCGCGCCTTGCGGAGGATCTCAACTCTTTCGGCGTGTCCGCTCTCGTTTACCCCGCGCGCGACTTTGTTTTTCGCACAGCCGAAAGCCGCTCACATGAATATGAGCATATGCGGCTCAACACGCTCGGTCATATGCTTTCGGGCGCTTGCGATATTGTTGTCTGCCCTGTCGAGGCCGCGCTGCAGCTGACAATACCGCCCACCGAGTTCAACTCCAAAAGCTTCACTGTCAGCGTGGGCGACGAGCCGGGGCCGGAAAGGCTCAAGACACTGCTTTTAAACGCCGGTTACACAGGCTCTCATCAGGTGGACGGCAGGGGGCAGTTTTCGGGGCGCGGCGGCATTGTGGACTTTTTTCCGCCTGACAGCGACAATCCCTGCCGCTGCGAATTTTGGGGCGACAGCATCGACAGCCTTTCGCTTTTTGACACCGAAAGCCAGCGGCGCACCGAAAATATAAGCGAAATAAAAATCACGCCGGCAAACGAGATAATAGGCGGCGACGACTTCGCAGGCGTGCTGGAGCAATTCCGCGCGGCTTTAAGGGGCAGAGGCTCCGTCAAGGCAAGGGCGTCTCTTGACAATGACATCGAAAAGCTCCGCGGCGGCGCGCGGCTGGCGTCGCTTGACAAATATCTTCCGCTCATATACAAAAATCCCGCGACAATATTTGACTACGCAAGGGGAAGCCTGCTGTTTGTCAGCGAAAGCTTTTCTGTGCGCGAGCGGGCGTTGTCATGCGCCCAGCTTTTTAATGAGGACATCAAGGGGCTTTTTGAGGAGGGCGTTCTTTGCCCCGGTCTTGACCGCTTTACGCTGACGTGGGGGGAGCTTAACGGCTTTTACGAAAAGTTCGGCGCTTTATACGCTGACAATCTGCCGCGGGGGAGCTTCGACACGCCTGTTAAGGAGCTTGTGTCCGTCAACGCGCGGCAATCGTCGCCTTGGAGCGGAGCTTATCAGACGCTCACTGACGACCTCATGCCGTTTAAAGGCAAAAAGGGCTGGCGCGTCGCCATATCTGCCGGCACGGCAAAGTCCGCAAAAGCTCTGTCCTTAGACCTTGAGCATGACGGCTTCAGCGCATTTTTCTTTTATTCGCCACCCGCCGATTTTCCCGTCGGCTCCATATGTGTGCTGCCGGGCAGTTTTTCATCGGGTTTTGAATATCCGCAGGAAAAGTTTTTACTCATAACATACGGCAGCAGATATGTCCGCCCCGCAAAGCGCGCGGCAAAAAAGGCAAACGCCAAAAATGCCTTTAACAGCCTTGAGGAGCTTCACCGCGGCGACTACATTGTCCACAACGCACATGGAATCGGCATTTTTGACGGCATCACAAAGCTTGAAGCAGGCGGCACTGTCAAGGATTATATAAAGATTCAATACGACAAAAGCGACATACTTTATGTCCCCGTCACACAGCTTGACCAAGTTTCAAAATATATCGGCTCAAGGGGCGCCGACTCGTCCGTAAAGCTTAATAAGCTTGGCGGCAAGGAGTGGCAAAAAACACGTTCGCGCGTGCGTGCGGCGGTCAAAGACATCGCAAAGGAGCTTATCGAGCTTTACGCAAAGCGCAGGCAGATAAAGGGCTTTGTCTTTTCTCCCGACATAGACATGCAAAATGATTTTGAGCGGCGTTTTGAGTTTGACGAAACGCCCGATCAGCTAAGGTGCATCGAAGAAATAAAAGCCGATATGGAAAAGCCGTATCCGATGGACAGACTGCTGTGCGGCGACGTCGGTTTCGGCAAGACGGAGGTCGCGCTCCGCGGCGCTTTCAAGTGCGTCGCAGACGGGAAGCAGTGCGCAATCCTTGTGCCGACAACAATTCTTGCCCTTCAGCATTATCAGACAATCAAAAAACGCTTTGAAGGCTTTCCCGTCGAAACAAAAATGCTTTCACGATTCTGCACGCCGAAAGAGTCAAAAGAAACTCTCAAAAGCCTTCAGCGCGGCAGCCTTGACATAGTCGTCGGTACACACCGTCTCATATCTAAGGACGTCAGTTTTAAAGACCTCGGGCTTATTGTCGTTGACGAGGAGCAGCGCTTCGGCGTGGCGCAAAAAGAAAGGCTCAAGGAGCTTTTCCCCGCCGTGGACGTGCTGACGCTGACGGCGACTCCAATCCCCCGCACGCTCAACATGGCAATGTCCGGCATACGGGATATGTCCATACTTGAGGAGGCGCCGCGCGACAGATACCCTGTGCAGACTTATGTCGTCGAGCATAATATAGATGTTCTTGTCCAGGCAATGGCGTCCGAGCTGCGCCGCGGCGGTCAGGTTTATTACCTGCACAACCGCATCGAAACAATCGAAAGCACAGCCGCCGTCATAAAAGAAATGATGCCCGACGCGCACGTCGGCACGGCGCACGGAAAGATGGGCGAGGACGAGCTGAGCGACATATGGCGCAAGCTTCTTGAGGGTGAAATCGACATACTTGTCTGCACGACAATAATTGAAGCAGGCGTCGATGTGCCCAACGTCAACACGCTGATTGTCGAGGATTCGGATAAGATGGGACTTGCGCAGCTCCATCAGATAAGAGGGCGCGTCGGGCGCTCCGCAAGGCGCGCGAGCGCGTACCTGACATTTACACGCGGCAAGCAGCTGACAGAAATAGCTGCCCGCCGCCTCGAAGCCATACGCGAATTCACAGAGTTCGGCTCAGGCTTTAAGATTGCCATGCGCGACCTTGAGCTGCGCGGCGCGGGAAACATACTCGGAGCGCAGCAGCACGGCCACATGGAGGCCGTCGGGTATGATATGTATTTAAAGCTTCTTGCGCAGGCTGTGAGCGAAGAAAAAGGCGAGGCTTTGCAGGAGCCGGAGCGCGAATGTCTCATCGACCTTCCGATAGACGCGCATATCCCGCCTGACTATATCGAGAGCGTTCCTCAAAAGCTTGCGATGTACAGGCGAATCGCCGACATACGGAGCCGCGAGGATGCCGACGACGTTTTAGACGAGCTGATTGACAGGTTCGGCGAGCCGCCTGCAAGCGTCCGCGGGCTTTTGACTGTTTCGCTGCTCAGGGGCACGGCAATCGGTCAAGGGGTTTACGAGATAAACGAGAGCGGCGGCAAGCTGCGGCTGTTCATTGAGGAGCTTAACATGGAGAAGATCACGCGGCTTGCACACAAAATGCGCGGCAGGATTCTTGTCAGCGCCGCCGTCAAGCCGCATATATCAATCCGTATTTTCCCCGGTGAGGAGCGGCTGACGCTGCTAAACAAGGTTTTTGAAATACTTGAGGAAGATAATTAAGGATAGGTTGTGAAAAAATGAAAAAACTCATATCCCTTTTTGCCTGCGCCCTTTTGCTCTTGTCTGTTATGACGTTTTCTTCATGTTTAAAAAGTCAGGGTGATGCGCCAAACGCGCTGAATATTTCCGGAGCGCAGATATCCGACGAGCTGTTTTCATACTATATCGGCGTTATCCTGCATGACCCGCCCTCCTTTGGAGTCGACGGCGGCGCGGCGTCCGACGTGACGGAGCAAGCCGTCAGCCTTTGCAAAAATTATGTCGCCGTCAACACAATGTTTGACGGCAAAGGTCTGCGTCTGACGTCCGAATTAAAGCACAATATAGCTGAATCTGTTTCCGCCGATTGGGGCTTTTATAAAAACTATTATAAAAAGGCCGACATCAGCAAGCAGACCCTCACAAAAGCCTTGACGGCGGAAGCGAAAAAAAAGATGCTTTTCCTGCACCTTTATGACAAAGGCGGCGAACGCGAGATTGACGAGGACGAGCTTTTGTCTTATTTCACGGGCAACTATGTCTCGTTCAACGCCATTAACGGATATTTCACCGAAAAGGACGAAAGCGGCAATATTGTTCAGCTTCCGGACGACGAGCGCTCACTTATCAAAAACAAGTTCACGGCAATGCTTTCAGTTTTAAAAAGCGGAGGCACTTTCGACGAGGTATATAGAAAATACGCAAGCGAGCAGCAGATTTCATCCTTTTCTCCCGGCGTCATGACAATAAACAAAAGCAGCAATAATTATCCGACCGGGTTTTTTGACTATGTTTCGGGGCTTGCTCCAGATTCGCCTGAAATATTTGAAACAAAAGACTATATTTTCATTGTTTCAAAAACAGAAAAAAGCGCCAAAGAGCAGCTTGACAGCTATCGTTTCGACTGCCTCAAGGCAATGCGCTCCGATGATTTTGACAGCCTCCTGTCCGATATAACCGTGACATACACGGCGGCGGCAGACAAGTCTTTGCTTAAAAGCCTTTATGAAACTGTAAGCGGCTGTTTTTGATTGCCTTGTCTCTTAACCGCCTTATCGCCTTTCACCTTTCACCTTATCTTATCTCCTTTAAAAAGGGGGACGCGAAATCCCCTGTTTGTGTTTGGATATCTTCATCATTCCTTTAAAAGGTCTTGACACCTTATCAATATATTGATAGAATATGCATATGATGTCAAGGAGGTGGGTTTTTTGGCATATATCAGACCAAGTTCCGACTTAAGAAACAAATATAACGAAATTTCAGAGTTTTGCAATCGATACAACGAGCCTGTTTTCATCACAAAGAACGGAACGGGCGACCTTGTCGTGCTTTCAAACGCCGAATACGAACGTCTTTGCGGAAAGCAGGAGCTTTACCGTTTGCTTGACGAGGGTATTGCCGACATCAAAAACGGCAAATGCCGCACGGCAGAGGATACCTTTGCGGACATAGAAAAGAGGTTCGGCTTTGGAAACGTATGAGGTTTTAATTGAGCTGTCCGCGGAGCGGGATTTGCTCGGTATCCTGACATACATATCAGAAACTCTGAAAGAGCCGGAAACGGCGTTTAGGATTTATTCCGCAATCAAAGAGCAAATTGAAAGCCTGCGGATGATGGCGCTGCGCTGCAAGCTTGTAAATGATGAGCTGTATTCATCGCGGGGGGTAAGGCGTCTTTCGGCAGAAAACTATTCTATATTTTATATTGTTGACAGGGAAAAACGTGAGGTGCATGTTTTCCGAATACTCTGCAACCGGCGCGAATGGCAAAGTTTACTCGACAGTTAAAAGCCTTTATGAAACTGTAAGCGGCTGTTTTTGATTGACTTGTCTCTTAACCGCCTTTCGCCTTTCACCTTATCACATCATCGCATTATCTTATCGCCTTTAAAAAATGGGACGCGGCACTGTCCGCATCCCCTTTTTTCTTTTTGCAGCCCTCAAAAGCCCCGACAGTCAGCCTCCAAAACTCCTACAGTCAACCTCCAAAAGCCGCAACAGTCCCCAAGCCGTCCTTTATTTTCCGTAATCATTAAGCGAACGAAAAACATACCCTTTCGAGCGGGCATAATCTATTATGTCGCCCATGGCGGCGGCGTTGTCTGCCGACACGGAGTGGAGCAAAATGACGGCTCCGGGGTGAAGTCTTGACGTCACATTTTTGAAGGCATAGTCGGCTCCTTTTATTTCATCGGCGTTCCAGTCGACATACGCGCTCGACCAAAAAACACTTGAAAGCCCCATCGAGTCAACAAGCTCAAGCGAACATTCCGAATAATTGCCTTTCGGGAAGCGGAAAAACTCTGACGAATAACCGAATTTCTCGCGCAGGCAGTTTTCGACAGTCAGGATTTCCCGCGCCATTCGCTCGCGGTCAATTTCCGAAAAGTCGGGATGATAAGCGGAATGATTCCCGACAATATTTCCGCCCAGGATTATCCTCGCGATAAGCCGCGGCTCGCTTTCGATGTGGTGTATGGTGCAGAAAAACGCGGCGGGGACACTTTTTTCCTCAAGCACATCAAGTATTTTATATGTGTTGCCGTTTTCATAGCCGCAATCAAAAGTGAGATAAACAGCCTTTTCCTTTGTTTTGTCGTCGTATGCAAACGCCTTGTAACCGCATGAGGAGAAAAATTTCTGGTTGTTTATTGATTGTATATTTGGCTGCTCGTCTTTCGGAACGCCGTAGCTGTACATCCTCTTTTCGGTGGAAAGTCCGCGGCTGTTTCCGGGGTCGTTTACGTCAAAAGTTATCGCCGGAAGCGGCGCGTAGCCTGTCCATGTGCCTGACAAGCCCTTTGTCCCGCTCTCCGTAACTTCCGCCTGCGCGTCCTCAATATCCTCCGGCGCCGTTAAGTTGTCCTCGGTTTCAAAAAAAGACTCCCGCCCGCCGTCTGTTTCCGACTTTTCGCGCTGTTCTGCCCCGCTCCGGCTTTGGTCTTCATCCTCTGCGCCGCCGTATCCCGCTCCCCCGCACGACGCGCATAAAATAATCGTAAAAACCAAAACAGCCGATAAAAAAACCTTTTTCATCATTACAGTATTGCGGCGGCTGTCCGCCGCTCCCCGCCTTTCATAATAAATCACGTTTTTATTATAACCAAAGACAAGCTTAAACATCAAAAAAAACAGGGACACCGCAAAAACGGCGCCCTGTCGAGAGTGCGAATGCTTATTATTTGTTGTACAGACCGGCAAAGAAAAAGCTGATTGTCGTGGAAAAATCCTCAAACGCCTTTTTAAGTGACGCCCAAACACTTGAGCCGACTGACTGCCAGTCTATTATTTCTGTAAACACGCCGAAAAACTGTGTGAAAAGCTTTCCGACTGAAGTGAACAGAGCCGAGATATCGGTTGAACCTGTGAATAAATCTCCAAATTGCGAAAATATGTCTGTGATGCCGGAACCACCATCAGACGCTTTTACAACTGTCTCCGCTGTCTCCGCCGCCGCCGTCTCCGCTGTCTCCGCCGCCGACGCCATCATCGGAAAAACGGACAGCATTGTCAAAGCGCAAAGCATGACGGCTAAAAATTTTTTCATTTTGTTTCACTGCCTTTCAACATCGACTTTTATAATGTCCTTTATGTTTAAACCTTGAGATTATGCAAACAAAGAAGCCGCGGAGCTGCCGCCGAACATCGAAAAAATGCTGGTGATTGTGCTTATGAGGATGCTTATGAAGCTGCTCCAATCGACAAGCGAGAAAATGTGCTTGAACATCTCGACGACCTTGATGCCGCCCTCGTCAATAAGTGTATCATCCTGCAATGCGGCGGAAAGAGCCTGCGCCTCAACGCCTGATTTGGCGGAAGCCGCCACCGTTGCGAATGAAAGCATAATAAGAACGCACATAAGAACAGACAAAATCTTTTTCATGAACTCAACCTTCCCATATTAATCAGTTTCCTTTTTGCGGTTAAAGCCGCGAGCCGCGGCAAACCATTGACACGTCTATTATATTACTCCTTTAAATGAATGTCAACTGTAGAGTATATACAAATTTGTAAACAAATTGTAATGTTTTTGCCGCGGCGCGGCGGCGGTGCCTTTATTCGCTTGCGAAGTTTGAAAAATATCCCTGAATAAGCACAACGGGAGTGCCCCTGTCGCCGCTTCCGCTGATGAGGTCGCACAAGCTGCCTAAAAGATCGGCCAAGCGCCTCGGCGTCGTGCCCTGTGACTGCATGCTGCCGACTAAGCTGTCCTCTTTTTCGCGGATTTTCTTTTTCATTGCGCTGGCAAGCGACTCACCGGAAAGATTTGAAAACTCGTTGTCGGCAAAATACTTCATCTTCAGCTCGTTTGGCGTGCCCTTAAGCCTGTCGGTGTGTGAAGGTGATACGACAGGGTCGGCAAGCTCCCATATGCCGCCCACAGGATCCTTGAAGCCGCCGTCGCCGTAAACCATCACTTCGATGGACTTTCCCGTCGCCTCGCGCATGGCGTCGCTCAGGTTTTGCACAAAAGCGTCTGTGTCACGCGGAAAAAGCTTTACCTTGTCTTCTGTCGCTTTGTTCGAGCCGAGCAGACCGTATTTTTCGTTATATCCGCTGCCTTTTACGCTTTTTGTCAATATCTGATCAAGCCTGAAGGACTTTTCCGCTCCTGACGACTTTAAAATGCGCTGTGTCCTGAAGCGTGAATGCACGTCGCAGTTCAAGACGTTTTTAGTGTATTTTAAAATGTGCTTCGGGTCATTTGAAAAGACTATTTCTATGTTGTCGGCAAAGCTGTTGTAATATTCGATGTAGTCGATTCCCGTAAAACGATGAACAGTATCATAGCCGAAAACCTTTCGGAATTCGTCGTTGTTAAAGCTGTCGGAATAGGGGTTTACACTTTTTTCGTCGACAAGGTCAAGGCTTATCAGCGCGTTGCCGACTTCGTCAGTCGGGTAGGACAGCTGGATGTAAAGCTTTTCGCAGCTCATGGCTATGGCCTTGAGCATGATTGAAAAACGGTTTCGGCTCAGGATGGGAAAAACAATCCCCATATCCTTCCCCCCAAGCTTTGCGCGGATATCCTCGGCAATCTGCCCACAAGACGCGTAGTTGCCCTGCGTCCTTGCAACAACGGCCTCTGTGACACCTATAATATCGCCGTCACCAAGCGCAAAGCCCTCGCCTTCGGAGGCGGCGCGAACGCTTTGACATATTGAGGCTACAAGGTCGTCCCCCTGCTTAAAAATCGGTGTTATTATCCCTCTTGCCGTTACTCCGGTCAAACGCATTTAAAACATCCTCCCAAATGCAAAATCAGTTTCCTACGCTCCACAGCTCCTTAGGGCTGTATGTAAGGTTTTCAAATCCATCGTCTGTCAAAAGCGCCATGTCCTCTATCCTCACGCCAAACTTGCCCGGTATGTAAATCCCCGGCTCGACAGTGACGACATTTCCCTTTGCGAGCGTTTCCTCGCTGCGCGGATTTAATATCGGCTTTTCGTGCAGCTCAAGCCCGACGCCGTGACCTGTGCCGTGACCGAACCTGCCCTTGTACCCGGCGGAATCTATCACACTTCTTGCCGCGGCGTCGACGTCCCTGCACAGCACCCCGGGACGAAGCGCCGCAAGCGCGGCTTTTTGCGCGGCAAGCACAACTTCGTAAACCTCACGTTCCTCGCCGCCGCAGCCGGCGACAGCCACCGTCCTCGTCATGTCGCTGTGGTAGTCTCCGCAGACAGCGCCGAAATCAAGCGTGAGAAGGTCGCCCTTGCGCAGAACCCTGTCGGACGCCTTGCCGTGCGGCATTGAGGAGTTGGCGCCGCTCACGGCTATTGTTTCAAACGACATCCTTTGGGCGCCGCTTTTTAATATAAAATAGTCAAGCTCCGTCTTGACTTCCTTTTCTGTCATGCCGGGGACAATGACGCCGAGTATATGCGCGAAGCCGCGCTCCGCCATGTCCTGCGCCTTTTTTATCATTTTTATCTCATCCGCCGACTTTACGGCGCGCATTCCGTTTATCAGGTCGTCCGCCGCGCCGCCGAACACAAGCGAAATTCCGCTTAGCATGGCGCGGTAACGCTCGGCCGACGCCACCGTCATGTGCGACGACTCACACGCAAGCCTTTTGACGCCGAACTTTTTGCAATATGCTTTTAAACGCTCTGTCAGAAAAGCAGAATTTTCGACGCAGCAGCAGTCGATTGCTTTTTGCGCCGCCTCGGTGTAACGCGAGTCGGTAAAAAAGACGCTGCCGGCTCGTGAAACAAGCAGCAAGCCCGAATCACAGGCAAAGCCCGTCAGATATTTCAGGTTGCATTCCTTTGTGATGAGCAGACCGTCTGCCCCCTTCGGCATCAGCTGTATCGCCTTGTCGAGTCTCACCCGGCTCACCGCCTTTCAGTGTGAATTTTAAGAATTAAGGGCTGTATCGTAAAAAGATACAGCCCCTACAATTACCTGAACTTGTGCTTACGCGCGGCCTCCGACTTTTTCTTTTTCCTGACGGAAGGCTTTTCGTAGTGCTCTCTCTTGCGAACCTCCTGAATTATTCCGTCACGCGAAGTCTGGCGCTTGAATCTTTTAAGAGCGCTGTCAAGAGACTCGTTCTCTTTTAACTTTATCTGGCTCATTATGTTCCCTCCCCTCTCGAAATCGAGGGTTAATTACTGAATAACGAAGCTAATTATACAATAACGCGTCGGTGTTGTCAATATAATAAATATAAATATTAACGAATATTAAGTTTATTTAACCACAATGTTGACAAGCCTGCCCTTGACATAAAGCTCCTTGACAATTGTCTTGCCCTCTATGGCGTCTTTGATTTTTTTGTCGGACTTAGCTTGCGATATTGCTTCGTCGGCGCTTATATCCGCGCCCACGACAATCCTTGCCCTGACCTTTCCGTTTATCTGCGCCGCGATTTCGACTGTTTCGTCAACACATTTTTCGCTGTCAAAAACAGGCCACTTTTGACCCGTTACCTCGCCGCCGAAACGGCAAATCTCCCACATTTCCTCTGTGAGGTGCGGTGCGAACGGGTTTAAGAGCAGAAGAAAGGTTTTAAGCTCGCCGCGGGTGACCGCGCCGGTTTCGTAAATCCTGTTGAGCATCGACATCATGGCGGCTATGGCTGTGTTTGCCTTTAAATTGTCAATGTCCTCCGTGACCTTTTTTATCAGGCGGTGCATATCGCCCTCAAGCTCTGCTCTATATTCGCCTTTTATGATGATTTCCTGAAGCGCCCACACCCTGTCGACAAACCTTTTGCAGCCCTTGACGCTTGTGGAGCTCCATGGAGCGGCCTTTTCAAAGTCGCCTATAAACATTTCATAAAGGCGCATTGTGTCGGCGCCGTACTCGTTTACAATGTCGTCCGGGTTGACGACATTGCCCCTCGATTTGGACATCTTTTCGCCGTTTTCGCCTAAAATCATACCGTGGCTTGTGCGCTTGGCGTAAGGCTCGGGCGTCGGCACAACACCGATATCATAAAGAAACTTGTGCCAAAAGCGGCTGTAAAGAAGGTGCAGTGTCGTATGCTCCATGCCTCCGTTATACCAATCGACGGGCGTCCAATAATCAAGCGCCTCGCCGGAGGCTATCTCTTTGTCGTTGTGCGGGTCGCAGTAGCGGAGGAAATACCATGACGAGCCTGCCCACTGCGGCATTGTGTCCGTTTCTCTTTTTGCGTCGCCGCCGCAGCGCGGGCACTTGACATTTACCCAATCTGTCAGCTTTGCCAAAGGCGACTCGCCGCTGTCCGTCGGCTCATAGCTTTCGACTTCGGGCAGCCGGAGCGGCAGGCTGCTTTCGTCGAGCGGAACGTGTCCGCACTTTCCGCAGCAGATGATGGGTATCGGCTCTCCCCAATAGCGCTGCCGTGAAAAAACCCAGTCGCGCAGCTTGTAGCTGACCTTGGCGGCTCCCTTGCCGTTATCCGAAAGCCATTTTATTATCTCGGTCTTTGCGTCCGCTACGCTTAAGCCTGTCAAAAATCCTGAATTCACCATCAAACCTGTTTCACAGTCGGTGTGCGCTTCCCTGTCCACGTCGCCGCCGCTGACGACTTCAATTATGGGAAGGCTGAATTTGCGCGCGAAATCCCAATCCCTTGTGTCGTGGCCGGGAACAGCCATTATGGCGCCCGTGCCATATGAAATAAGAACATAATCCGCTATAAAAATCGGTATCTTTTCGCCGTTTACCGGGTTTATGGCTTCAACGCCGTCAATCCTTACGCCTGTCTTGTCTTTGTTAAGCTCTGTACGCTCAAAATCGGACTTGCGAGCGCATTCATCACGGTAAGCCGCAACCTCTCCGATGTTTTTAATCTTTGCTTCCCACTTGTCTATCAGCGGATTCTCAGGCGAAAGCACTGAATATGTCGCGCCGAAAAGCGTGTCGGGGCGTGTTGTGAAAACAGTAAAGCTGTCGCCCTCCGTCGTGCGGAATTCGACTTCGGCTCCCTCGGAACGCCCTATCCAATTTTTTTGCTGTATCTTTACCCGCTCGATATAGTTCAGATCGTCAAGGTCGTCGATAAGGCGGCGTGCATATTCTGTTATTTTGAGCATCCACTGGCTTTTTACCTTGCGCACGACGTCGCTGCCGCAGCGCTCGCAGACGCCGTTTACAACCTCCTCGTTTGCAAGCACGCACTTGCAGGACGTACACCAGTTTACCGCCATCTCTTTTTTGTACGCAAGACCTTTTTCATAAAGACGGAGAAAAATCCATTGCGTCCATTTATAATATTCGGGATCTGTCGTGTTTATCTCGCGGCTCCAGTCAAACGAAAATCCGAGAGATTGGAGCTGCTTTTTGAAACGCGCGACGTTTTGGACAGTTACCTGCCCGGGGTGCATATGGTTCTTTATGGCATAGTTTTCTGTCGGCAGACCGAACGCGTCCCAGCCCATGGGATAAAGCACGTTAAACCCCTGCAATCTTTTTTTGCGCGCGACTATGTCAAGCGCCGTGTATGAGCGCGGGTGCCCGACATGAAGCCCCTGACCCGACGGATAGGGAAACTCGACAAGGCAGTAAAACTTCGGGAGGGTGTAATCATTGCGGGCATGGAAAACTCCCGTCTCCTCCCACCTTTGCCTCCACTTTTTTTCAACAGATTTAAAATCATAGCTTTTCACTGCGCGTATTCATTCCTTTCGCTGCTAATCGGTCAAAAGCCCCGATATATCAAGGATGTTTGCGTCTGTCCACAGACGCTCAAGATTGTAATACTCTCTGCTTTCCTTGTCAAATACGTGGACAAGCACCGAACCGTAATCAAGGAGAATCCATCCTGTCGCCCTTCCTTCAACACGTCCCGCAACTCCTGTCTCCCTTATTTCATATTCGACATCTTCGGCAAGTGATTTTGTGTGGGTGCTTGACGTGCCGGAAGCAATCACAAAATAGTCTGCCACTATCGTCTGCTCGCGGACCTCGATAGCCTTTATGTCGACGGCCTTTTTACTGTCAAGTATTTTAACGATTGTTTCGGTCAATTCTTTCGGTGTCATCTTTTTCTGTCCCCTTTTTTATTTTATTTACAGCCAATTCGTTGTAGCATCCTATGCTGTCGGGGTGAATCGGCATACCTTTGTTTGCAAGACAGGCGACTGTAAACTCAAGCGCGAAACGCATCGCGTCCTCAAGGCTGACTTGCGCAAGGGCGCGCATTTTTTCTATGCCGTTATATGACCTGTCGGAGGAAATATAGTCGGCAATGAAAATTATCTTTTCGGGAAGCGTCATGCCTGCTTTGCCGGTGGTGTGCCAACGTATCGGCTCGATTATTTCCCGGTCGCCAATGCCAAGCTCCGACTTTACAAATGCCGCGCCCGCGATTGCGTGCCAAAGCTTTGGGCTTAAAAGCTCCTGCTCCGTCAGCTTGTGCCCGGACATTTCGATTATCTTCAGCTGCTCGCCGCCGCTCGCGTCTTTCATAATATCGTGCAAAAGTCCGGCTGTATACGCCTTTTCACTGTCGGCACCGTATTTTTCGGCAAGCAAACAGGCGCTTTGCGCGACATTGAGAGAATGTGCGAACCTGCGCCGCGTCAGACGCTTTGAAAGAAGGTTTATATATTCATCAACCTTGCGCATAAAGACCCCTTTGCGAAATATATCCCGCAACCGCTTCTCCGACAAGCCCGGTGATATCCCCGTTTTTGCCCGCCATTTCGCGTATTGCCGTCGAGCTTATCAAAAGCGGCTCCATATCGTCAAAAATTACTTTGTGTGAAATATTCGGCGGCACACCGCCGCCGTCCCTTGCCGCGGCGCAAACAGTGCAAAGCTTTAAAATATCGTCGGGGCGATGCCAGGAGCAAAATGAGCGCAGCATATCGGAGCCGACGATAAGGTAAAGCCTGTCGTCCGGATAAATCCTTTTCAGCTCCTTCAGCGTGTCGTAGGTGTAGCTTTTGCCGCCTCTGTCAATTTCAATCGAGCTTACACGAAACCTGCTGTCGCCGGAAAACATGAGACGGCACATCTCAAGCCTTTCACCGCTCGACGCCAATTCATTCGCGCGCTTGTGCGGCGGGATATATGTCGGGATAATTAAAACCTCGGACAGGGAAAGCCTGTCCGCGAAACGGCGGACAAGCCTTTGATGACCTAAGTGCGGCGGGTTAAACGTACCGCCGAAAACGCCAATCCCGGCCATTTACTTGATGTTGACATGCTTCGACATGATTGTTCCCGTGACGCTGTAAAGTAAAATACAGATTGCTGCCTCAAACAGGTGCCCGAGGATTGGTATTGAAACAAAGATTTTTTCGCCGGGAGAAAGCCCCATAAGCGTGTCGCCGATTGAAAGCCCGATGCCGCTTGTCGCTATCGCAAGCTGGACGGGTATGAATGCCGCGATTACGTTTCCGGCTGTCAAAACAATGTATACCGCGAAGTAGACAAGTATCGCGGCCAAAATCGTGTTCATCTTTTGGAATGACTTTGTGTTTGCCACTGTGATGGCAAACGACACCTTGAAAATAAGGAAAATAGCTTTTATAAAAATAAAAACAGTCACCACAATAATGGATTTGAGCGCCGTGTCGGCGTCGGGCATTCCCTGCATCGTCTGAAGCATGTTGTAGACTGTGTCTATGATGCTCTTTATGTTGTCGCTCGTCTGGGCAATCCAATAAAAAACCAAAAAAAGCACAACGGATATCGCAAAAATAAAGCTTATCAAAACCCAGCAAAGCGACACGATTGTCTTTGACGCCAAAAGGCTTCTGCCGGAAACGGGAAGTGTAAAGCTCAGGTATCCTTGATTGCCGTAAAGCGACTTGTTGAAGGTGCCTATTATGGCAAAAAGCGTAATGACAAGCGCCACCGCGCATATCGCGCCGAGCGCGACGGAGCTTATGACCATCAGCGTCTTGTTTTTAATGAAGAAAACAAGGCACATGATGCCGAAAGTTATAAGCGCGGAAAGATATATGGCAAACATTGAGTGCGCCGTAGACTTGAATTCGTGCTTAATTAACTTGCCAAGCATATTGGAATACCTCCTTGAAAACATCTTCGACAGTGCGCCCGCCATGCCTTAGCTCCGTCACCGCGGATTTTACAAGCACCTGCCCCCTGCCTATCATCAGAACAGAGTCGAAAATACGCTCGACATCGTTAATCAGGTGAGTCGAAAGCAAAACAGTTGAACCCGTCGGGTGGTTTTTCATTATGGTGTCAAGTATAAACGCTCTGGCGGCCGGGTCTACGCCGCCCAGCGGCTCGTCAAGAATGTAAAGCCTCGCGTTCCTGCACATGACAAGCAGCAGCTGGAGCTTTTCCTGCATTCCCTTCGACATCGACTTTATTATCTGCTTTTGCGGCAGCTCAAAGCCGTTAAGCATCTGATATGCCTTGCGCTTGTCAAAATCGGCGTAAAAGTCGGCGAAAAAGCCGATGGCGTCGACAGGGCGCATCCATTCGGGCAGATATGTCCTTTCGGGCAGATATGCGACAAGACTTTTTGTGTAAGGTCCAGGCCGCCGCCCGTCAATGAGCGCGTCGCCTGAGTAATCGTTAATCAAGCCGACAAGAATCTTTATAAGAGATGTCTTACCGCTGCCGTTTGGCCCGAGCAGCCCTATTATCTGGCCTTCCTCAAAGCCGAAAGAGATTTTGTCTAAAACAAGGTGAGAGCCGTATGATTTGCTAAGGTTTCTGACTTCAATCAGTGGTGTCATGCTCTGTTTTTTCCTCCTTGATTAATTTGTGAAATAACTCGGTCAATCTTCCGCCATGATTTCCTTTATCACCTCGTCGGGAATGGACAGCACCTCGCCGTGCTTTACCTGCGATATGCACAGCAGCGCAAGCGCAAAGCAGACGGGGCAGTAAGCAAAGAGTGACCAGTAAGTCTTTGTGATGTCGAACATCGCGCCGCATATGACAGGGCCGACTATTGAGGCGGAGAATGTCGCTGTGTAATAATAGCCTGTATATGTGCCTATTTTTTCAGCGCCGCCGATTTCAAGCACAAGCGGTAGCGTGTTTATGGTGACAAAAGCTATCAGCGCCCCGCCAAAGATTATGGAGATATATAAAAGAGCGTATGTCCTTGTTATGAAGTAAAGAGCAAACAGAACAAGTATGCCCGAAAGGCCAATCATTATGGTGTTTTTTCTTCCATACTTTTTACCCAGCTTGCCCGCGGGAAAAGCCGCGATTACTGTGGCGAACGCAAACGCCGTAATAAACAGCGGCGCCTGCGACTCTGTCATTTTAAGCTCCGACGTCGCGAATGTCGTGAAATATGTAGAAATCGAGTCAGTCGCGTTTGAGTTAAAGAAAAGAGCGATGAGCATGAAAATCAGGCTTCTTTTTTCGGGCTTTGTAAGCTGCATTTCCTTAAATCTTTTTTTCTCTGCCTTTTTCGCCTCGCGGATTTCCCACTCATCATGAAGCCTTTGTGCATTTGCCGCCGTCAGCCTGTTGTCGGGCTCACGAACCGCAAAGACGACTACGGCAAGGCATATGAGCATTATTATGGAGCCAAAAATAAAGACATATCTGCGGACAATCTCGTTGTCGTTTTGATCAAGCCGAAAAACGACGCTGACAATCTTGCCGGCGACTGTGCCTAAAACAGTGCCCACGGCTCCCATGAGGTTTATGATTGCGTTGCCCTCGCTGCGCACCTCCGTCGGCGTCAAGTCGGGCATAAGCGCGACGACTGGCGCCCGCCAAGTCGACATTATGAAAGTGAAGGCTATGACGCACGGCATGAGGAAATAAATCTTTGACATCCAAGGTATCAGTATAAAAAAAACTGCCGCGGCGGGTATGCCGACAATAAGGAAGGGCGTCCGCTTCCCGAAGCGCGTGTGCGTCGTGTCTGATATCCTGCCGAAAAGCGGCTGGAATACGACGCCGAACACATTGTCGATAACCATTATCATGCCGATAATCGTGCCTGAAATCGTAAGACCGCTGATGGCGCCGTTTTCTTTAAGTATGAGCGGGACATATGCGTTGTATATTGTCCACGCTATCATGCTCGACATAAAGCCGAAGCCGATAAGCATCGTGCGCCCGTATTTGAGTTTGATTTTTTCTGCCATAACAATCCTCCGGATTTTATTCTTAAAGTGTATTGTACCACTTAATGACAAGTTTGAAAAGACATTTTTATAAACTATATATGAACAATAGCCGCGTTACTTCAAAAAACCGTCGATAATAACCTTTTCCGCCTCGTCGACAGTCATTCCGAGCGTCTGAAGCTTTAGTATCTGGTCGTTGTTTATTCTGCCTATTGCCGCCTCGTGAACTATTTGCGCGTCGCTGTGATTTGCCGATATTTCAGGTATGGAACGAACCTTCGCATTGTCCATTATTATGGAGTCGCATTGGATATGCGCGCGGCAGTCGCAATTTCCGACCGCGACAGGGTTAAACACCTGCTCCGACTCGTCCTTCGCCACGGAGCGGGAGATTACCTGCGCCGACGAACCGGAGCCGTTAAGGTTGATTAGCATATCGGACTTGACTGTCTGACTGCCGTGCGTCATCAGGCGCTCTGTAACAATCAGCTTTGCGTCGGCGTCAAGTGAGGCATCTGTTTCTCTGACAGAGGAATCGACTCCGCCAATCTGCACCATTTCCATTTCACATGAAGCTCCCTCGGAAAGACTGACGGACGTCGTCGGATTTAAGACCCTCTCGCCCGTGCCGCCGCCCTCCCCGTAATGCTTTTCAATGTATTTCAAACGCGCGTTTTTGCCAACGAAAAACTTGTGGACGCCGTCGTGCTCCGACGTTTCGCAGCCGGAATTGTGGATGCCGCAGCCCGCGACAATCACAACATCCGCCCCTTCGCCGATATAAAAATCGTTATAGACGGTGTCGGTACGTCCCGTGTCCGTTATCACGACGGGTATATGCGCCGTTTCGCCCTTTGTGAACGGCATGACCTTAATATCTATCCCGGGCTTGCCGTCTTTTGGCGTTATTATTATATTTTCAGTCGACTGCCTGCCGACGCTTTCGCCGTTTTCCCGAATGTTGTAAGCTCCCGCCGAAAACGCTTCGTCCATCCCCGCAATCTTTTTAAGAAGGCTGCTAACAATATTGTCTGTCATGTCTGTGTTCCTTTCAAATCGAGGGCAGTTTGCCGTCTGAATAATTATTCCTGCACTGACGCTACTTGAATCGGCGCGCCGTTTTCCTTGATTGACTTTATCGCGGCATGAATTACACGAGTCGCCTCAAGCCCCTCCCTGCCGCTTCCGTCTATTTCGTCGGGAGCCGCGCCGCTGTCCACCTGGCGGATGAAGGTGTGTATTCTGTCGCGGAAAGTGTCGTAAAAGCCCGAAAAGCCGTCAAACACGGGATTTGTGTAAACCTCTTTGACCCACGAGTCGGCAGGATAAAGGACAGCCTCGCGCCACATATCCTCAAATATAAACCGCCCGTCCTCTCCGGCGACTTCGCAGCGCTCCATCGGATGACCGCGCTTTATGTCGTATGAGCTTGTGAGATGACCGACGGCGCCGCACTCGAACCGCATATTGACGGAGGACGTGGAATAAATGCCCCTGCCGGCCGACTTCATCGCAAAGCACGAAACTTCTTTGACAGGCCCGCAAAAATATTGCATGATGTTGACGCTGTGCGGGTTCAAAGCCTTAAGGTGGTAAAACTCTGTCTCGAATTCGCCGAATTTGCCAATCCAAAGCGCCATGTTGCAAAAGAGAAGCTCGCCTATCTTCCCTTCGTCCTGCCATTTCTTTGCCTGACGCGCCGCCGGTGTGAAGCGGTGGTTTAAATCTATTCCGTAACATCTGCCAAGCCGCTCTGCCGTATCCACCATTTCCTGCGCAAGCTTCAGGTCGTTTGATATCGGCTTTTCGCCAAGCACATGGCAGCCCGCCTCAAGCGCCTGAATAGTTGGCTCATAGTGGTCGCCCGAATATTCAAATCCGCCTGTGGCTATGCTGCATATGTCAGGCTTGAGGCTTTCGAGCATTGCGGCGGCCGAAAGAAAGCTCGGCACGCCGTATTTTTCACCGGCCGCCTTTGCCCTGTCTTTCTTTATGTCGCACACCCCGACAAGCTCCGCCCTGTCTGACTGTGTGTATGCCGTCGCGTGGTTGTTTCCGATTGGTCCCATACCTATTACACAGGCACGCTGCATAACTCGGGTCATCTCCTTTATTATTTGTTGCGCGTCCGCAAAATACACGCGCGCTTGTAAGGGCGCGGCTCGAACTCACGGCTTTTGCGGATGGCTTTTTATTTTTTTGTTTTGCCGCCGACGGTCTTTGCCTGAAGCTTTTTCGCCGCCGCGGCGTCGCCTATGTGAAGCGTGTCATACGCCTCCTGTGACGACTTAAACGGACGCCCGAAGCCGCTCCAGTCAAGGTTTGTGAACATCGGGTTTTCGCGCCCCGTCTCGGACTCGCGCCTTTTTATGTGCGCTTCCATGCGCGCTGTAAGATAATCGACTGTTTGCGGCTCGCTGTCCGCAAGGTTGTTGTTTTCGTCAGGGTCGTCAATGAGGTTGTAAAGCTCGACGGCGGACTTGAAGTGGAAGTCCGGCTCAAGAGCCCTTATAAGCTTCCATTCCGGAGTGCGCCAGCCGTGCTTGCGCATCCAAGTCGCCTCCGTTATGTAAAACTCGCTTTCCTGCCGCACACCCTCCCCCGTCACGGCGGGAATGAGGTCGCGCCCGTCAAACTTTATTTTGCAGTCGTCTATCCCGCAAAGCGACAGGAGTGTCGGAACGACGTCCTTTAACTGGCATATATCCTGAACGTGACCGACATAGGGGAAGCCGCTGTAGCGAATCGCAAACGGAACATCAAGGACATTGTCATATATTGAATGGTGGTCAAAATAACAGTCGTGGTCATAAAGCGTCTCGCCGTGGTCGGAGGTGAAAACCACTATGGTGTCGTCCTCCGCTCCGAGAGCGCGGAGCTTTTCGAGTATCTGACCTATGCAGGCGTCCATGTAGGCGACGCTGCCGTCGTACTGCGCTATTATATATTCGGCGTCCGTGCAGCCCTCGGGAAACCATGTGAGAAAATAGTCGCGAAACGGCTTGAAGTCATAAACAGGGTCAAGGCTTTTGTTGTTTTCGTCAAACTCGTCATCACCGTAAAAAAGCCTGTCGAACGGTTTTTTGGCATAATAGGGCGAATGCGGGTCCATATGGCGCATAAACAGCAGCCAAGGCTTTTCCTGCGAAACAAGCCTTTCAAGCTCCGGTATCGCCGCGTCGTTCATGTTTTCAGCCTTTTCCGGCTTCCAATCGCCGTATTTGATATAATTTTCAAAACCTCTGCTTGAAGGGTTGCCCTGAAATCCGATGCATGTGGACGTGTATCCGTAATCCGCAAGAATCTCCGGCAGTGTCTTTATCTCGGGCAGCAGTCCGCCCTTGTGGCGCAGCGCGACGCAATCGGTGCCGAAGCAGTCAAGCCCCGTCAGCATTGACGCGTAGCCCGGCGTCGTCGGGATAGAGGGGCTGAACATATTGTCAAAAGCCACTCCTCCCTCGCCGATGTATTTGTCAATGTGCGGCGTCGTCAGGCGCTCGTAGCCGTAAAGGCTCATATGGTCCCCGCGCAGGCTGTCTATGCCGAAAAAAAGTATGTTAGGTCTTTTTGACATAATTATTATCCTTTCCTTATCTTAACCCAAGTTTTTTAAGGAGAGCGTTCATATATCCGTAGCTTTCCGCCGCCACCGCTGTCGCTCCGGGCATTGAAAGAGCTGGTCCTATGATCTCAAGGCAGACGGGGCCGTCATAATCGGCGTTTGCCATCGCGTCAAAGTACCCGGACAAATCTATATCGCCGCGCCCGCAGGCCTGAAGCGGCGGCTCGCCCGGAGACGGACCGGCGCCCTTGCAGTCGCGTATATGTATATGCCTTACATGTGGTATGACTTTCGCCAGCTCCGACGCGGGATTTTCACCGGCTCTGTGTATATGGCTCGGATCCATATCGACGCCGAGAGCCTTTGAGTTTATTTCTCTGATCATTCGCAGTGTTGTTTCCGTGTTGTGGACGGCGGCGCCGACGTGCGCCTTAAAGCACAGCGTCACTCCGAAGCTTTCGGCATCGGAAGCGGCCGCCGCGATAGCCTCCGCCGCCTCTTTAAAGCTGTCCTCGTCGTCCGCCTTGCCGCCGGTGCCGATGTTTACAACAGGTATTCCAAGCTCGGCGCAGGCCTCGAAAGCCGTCAAAAGCCTGTTTCTGTCGCGCGACGCCACTTCTGTCGAGAGGAAAGGCAGATTATATTCCTCGGATATGCCCAAAAGCTCTGACTTTTGCAGCTTCCATTTGGCAAGGTTCAGATGCTCGCACATTCCTTCTATTGCCGTAATCTCGACGCCGTCATAGCCGCACATCTTTATCGCTTCCGCAGCCTCGCGAAAGCTGAAAGACTTGAAAAGGACGCTGTTTACACCTAATTTTATCATATCGCAAAACCCTTTCCTTAATGTTTCCTTTGCTCTGATCAGTGTATAATTCCGACGTCTCCGTGAAGTGCCGGGAGAGCGTGCGGACGGACAATTTCACCGCCCGATTCATAAGAGTCTATTGCGGCGAATATGTATTCCATCGTCGCCAAGGCGTCGCGTCCGCTTGCGCGCAGATGCTCTTTTGGCACACCGTTCGCCACGTCTTCAAGGAAAGCGTGTATTCTGATTGGGAATGTCGCGCCGAAATCAGTTACCCCGGTGTTTGTTACCTGCGGCTCCTGCCCAAGCTCCCAATATGTCAGCTTTTCAACACAATTTTCAATGCAAAAGGTGCCTCTTGTGCCGGCAAGCTCAAAGCTCCACCAGCCGCCGAGGCCGAAATGCGCGTCGCCGCGCTGTGAAAGAAGATATCCGACACAGCCGTTTTCAAACCTCATGTGTATGCTCTGAATGGAGAGCATGAGGTCGGACGACTGGCGGCGCGCGCCCGGCTTATCCATAAAGGCCTGTATATGCGTTACGTTTCCGCAAAAGTGGCGCATGACGGAGAAAGGATGGGTCAAAAACGCTTTGGCATGGGAATAAGGCATCTGCCAGCGGGAGTTTCTGTCTGTCTCCTGCGTGTTGATTGAGCTGCCGTTGAAGCCGACCTTTGACAGTGAGTAGACCTGCTCGCCGATTTTGTTGCCCGCTATAAGCTCGCGCGCCTTATCGGCGGGTTCGGAAAAAAAGTGGTTAAGGTTACAGCCGAGATAAAGATTCTTTTTCGCGGCAAAATCAACCATCTCGCGCGCCTCGTTAATGTCGTTTGATATCGGCTTTTCTGTCAGGACATTTTTGCCCGCGTCGAGCGCCCGCATAACAGGCTCATAGTGCCATGAACCGTTTTCAAAGCCCGACGTCGTCACATCGACAATGTCAAGCTCCGGATGTGCCGCAAGCATCTCCTCAAGGCTGTAAAATGCGGGAACGCCAAACCTTTCGCTTGCCTCGTCAGCCTTTTCGCGGCGCAGGTCGCAAACAGCCACAAGCTCGGAAAGCTCGTCTTTTTTGTGGCAGTCCGCGTGTGTGCAGCCAATGCCGCCCATGCCGACGACGCCGACTTTCAGTGGTGAGTTTGCCATATTTGTCATCCTTTCAACCATTATTTCTTTTTATTTTTCCGCTTTGATATTTGGCTTGCATGATTTTCAGGTTTAACTTTTTGCTTGTTTCTTGAGGTTTCAACCGTAAACTTGCTTAGCATTACCTCCCTCACAAAATCGGCCGTTTTCGGCGACACTCCCTTCATGAAATGGTATGTGCGTGTTTTTAATGGTGTTTTGATCGTCGCCCTGTCCCTGTCCATATAAAAATCATGAACCTTTTGCGCAAGCCTTCCGCTTTCGGGAGAGCCGTTAATCATTGACGCGGCGGCGTCAAGCACGTCCCTTTTATGCTCCTCAAAAAACGGAGCCTTAAAGTCCCAGTCAATGGACTTGAACCTTTCGGGAGTGTAAAGGGGCAGATACTTTTCAACCCATGAATAGCGCTCGTCAAAATATGTCCTTGCAAGTATGACGGGAATACCCATGGCGGTGCAGGGCACCGCGACGTGCAGGCGCGATGTGACTATCAGTGTCGCCTCGTCCCTGTACCGCGCGAATACGCTCGCGGTCCTCATCCCAAGCTTCTTATAACTTTCATCCTCATTCACAGTGTTGTCAAGGAAGAAAGACTGTGAGATGTATTCAAATCTTTCCTTAAAATGCTCGGGTAAAAATTTCTCTATGCCGTCGGGCGCGTCGGCAAGAAAAACTTTTGTGTCCTTTGGCTCTTTCTCTCTGCGCGGCATCGCGGCAGTGAGGCAGCCTGAAAGAAAGGCGTTTTTGCCGAGTTTTTTCATAAGCCTGTATGTCGGCTCGTCACGGCAGCCGATAAGCACGTCCTCCGGCAGCCCTCGGAGGCTTTTTCTGTCCGCGAACGACAAGCCGTGGTAGCCGAAGAAAACGGGGATTATGTCCGGTGATACAGGAAAAACAGGCATTCCCTTTGTGTAAACAAAACAGCCTTGAAGCGGCAAAACAACCTTTTCGCCGCGATAGCTTGAAATCTCAGCCCTTTTAATTGCCGCGCGGTCATTTACGCCGATGCCCATATAGTCATAAAGATTTTCGACAGCGTGACTTTGATAATAGTCGCCGAGGTTTCCGTATTGATTTTTGCCCTGTTTTGGGTTTGTGCCGAAAATGATCCTGCCGTATTTCATTTAATATTTTTTATCCTTTCAGTTGTGCCGCCATGCGCCTTGTTAAATCCGATAATTACGACCGCGGTAAGTCTTAAAATGTTAAGGGCTAAAACGGCCGTAATAAACCCGTATCTCTTTTTGCCCATATCATGCCGCACTTTCGGATGTTAGTGTTATTTTGTATTGTATCATCATCTTTCCTGATTTTCAAGCTGTACAGTTAAAATAGATGTGTTGCAAACAAAAAAACAACAACCAATAATTTGCGGAAAAATGGTTTCGCACAAAAACATCATCCGCAAAGAGAAATGTTGTTGCAAGATGAGTGCAGCATACACAAAACCAAAGCTCAAAAGGCCCGTGGTTATACATTAAACCGGACTGAAAAGGTGAAGATAAATCTTTAATTTATGGTATGATTCAGTCATAAAAACAAAAAACGTCTAAAAAAATGCCCTCATGGCTGATTATGCCACAAAAACATACAAAATAAAAAGAGAAATCGTAATTGTTCATGAAAAAGCAGCGCAAAATTTCAAAATCAATCGGTTTTGTTGTTAGTTGAGCTTTGTTTTTAGAGGGATTTACTTTGAGGGGGTGCTTTGAGGAGGTGCTTTGAGGGGGCGCGCTTTGAGGGGGCTTTGCCGGGGAGTCGTTTTCTTGCCGTCATTTGCCGCGGCCAGTCAGGCTTGCTTCACGCACTTCCTTTATTAAGTTTTTGTAAAAAGCGCTGTATTAATCGTGTTTGGTGTTGACAGTTAAATTCGAGCGCGGTAAAATAATGTGATTAAATATTTAGGGCAACACCGCACAATGATTGTTGTGCGATTGCGCCGTCAGATTTTTCGTCAGATTGTCTAAAAAGCGCAGGCAATACTTTTTGTATTGCCGAGCATTTTGGGCGATATGACGGAAAAGATGCAAGCAAGCGTGCAACAAAGGCTTCAGCCGCTCATTGCGCGGTGTTGCCTTATATGTTTCCACACGGGGGCTGAATCATTCGGAAAGCTTTTCATAAACCT